>NZ_JFHJ01000328.1:0-14416 GCF_003666285.1 Mesotoga sp. HF07.pep.5.2.highcov
CCTTTATGCCCTGATAGCGATAGGCTATACAATGGTTTACGGGATTCTAAGGCTGATCAATTTCGCTCATGGCGACATCTTCATGATGGCCGTTTATTTTGCTCTGTTCTTTGTGACTCTTGCGCAGCTTCCATGGTATCTGGCGGCCATTCTTGCCGTAGCTTGCGCTGCTCTTCTGGGATTTACGGTTGACAGGATTGCCTACAAACCTATCAGGAATGCTCCTAGAATATCGGCGCTGATAACGGCTATCGGTGTTTCTTTCTTTCTTGAAAGTCTTGCGGTAGTCGTATTCTCCGGTATCCCGAGATCATTCCGTACTATCTTCCCCCAATCTCTCAATGAAATGATTATCATCGGCGGTGAGATGGAGGTCAAGTATGGGAGAGAGGTGATAGTCGGTGGGATAAGATTTCCGGTAATCTCTCTCATAACGCTTATCGTTGCTGCAATTGCGCTCGTCTTTTTGTGGTGGTTCATCTTCAAAACAAAGGTGGGAATGGCTATGAGGGCCGTTTCCCTGGATATTCAGACAACATCGCTTATGGGAGTCAATGTCGACAGGGTAATCGGAATGACATTTGCACTCGGCTCGGCGCTTGCAGGGATTGGTGGAATACTCTGGGCAATAAGATATCCCCAGGTCTGGCCCTATATGGGATTTATACCCGGAATGAAGGCCTTTGTCGCCGCCGTCTTCGGAGGAATAGGTTCAGTGCCGGGAGCGGTTCTCGGAGGTCTGATACTTGGAATAACCGAAGTCATGATGGTAGGAATAATGCCCGGGGCGGCAGGTTACAGAGATGCCTTCGCCTTCTTCATCCTGATAATCGTCCTTTCAATCAAGCCATCCGGTCTGCTTGGAAGGCCTGAAATAGTAAAGGTGTGATTGAATGAAGAAGCGGACCAAAATGATACTCACTTTGATAGCATTACCCTCCATAGCGCTTCTTCTTTTTCTTTCGCAGGAATTACTGAACAGCTATTATTCGAGAATAATAACGCTTATTGGTATATATGGAATCATGGCGGTAAGCCTTACATTGGTTAATGGAATATCGGGAGTCTTCTCGCTGGGACATGCAGGGTTTATTGCGGTTGGAGCATACACTTCCGCGCTCCTGACTCTGTCGCCGGAGCAAAAGGAGATGACCTTTCTCATTGAGAAACTGGTGTGGCCTTTGAACTCTATTCAGATTCCCTTCTTCTGGGCAACGATAATTGCCGGTCTCGTCGCGGCCGTATTTGCTTTCCTGATCGGTTGGCCGTCGTTGAGGCTTACAGGTGACTACTTTGCAATTGCGACGCTCGGTTTTTCCGAAATAATCAGGATCTTTGCGCTTAATCTCAATTCAATAACAAACGGGGCGCTGGGCCTAAAGGCGCTTCCCGATCACACGAATGTCTGGTGGGCATGGGGCTGGTTGCTTGTTACCGTAGCCACTGTCCTGAGTCTTGCTTACAGTTCCTTCGGAAGGGCCTTGAGGGCTATACGAGAAGACAGAGTCGCGGCTCAAGCGATGGGGATAAATGTCTTCAAGCATCAGTTGACAGCCTTTGTTCTTGGCGGGTTTTTTGCGGGGATTTCCGGGTCTTTGTACGGACACTGGCTCAGCACAATCGATCCTAGGACAAATACGTTTGGCATCCTTCTCACCTTCAACGTTCTGATAATGATAGTTCTCGGCGGGCTGGGAAGCATAACAGGAGCTATAATCGGCGGAGCGCTTTTTGCTTTCCTTAGTGAGTGGCTACGCTTCCTCGAGGGTCCCATGAATATCCTGGGTTTCAAGATTATGGGCATAAGCGGGATGAGAATGCTCGTCTTCTCGGGACTCTTCGTGATAATTATGATCTTCTGGCCGAGGGGACTGATGGGAAGAAGTGAGTTCTCCTGGGATGGACTCGTTTCTGTTTTCAAGAGGAGATACAAGAGATGAGTCTGCTCACACTTGATAATGTCACAATGAAGTTCGGCGGACTCACCGCAGTGAAGGATGTAACGCTTCGCGTAGAAGAAGGCGAGATCTTTGGCTTGATCGGCCCGAACGGTGCCGGAAAGACGACGATCTTCAACATGGTAACGGGACACTACAAACCCACAAATGGTCGTATATTGTTCAGGGATAATGAGATAACGGCGCTCCAACCGGATAAGATAACAAGAACTGGGATTGCAAGGACTTTTCAGAACATCCGTCTGTTCAGAGATCTTACCGTTTTAGAGAACGTAATGGTTTCTCAACACCATACGATTGCAAGCAATGGAAAGGCCGTAAGCTGGTTTTTCAAAAGCGTTTCCAGACTGGGTTATTCCAAGAAGGAACGGGAGATGAGAAACAAGGCTCTTGAACTGCTGAGTGTTCTCGGTCTCGAAATGCTGGCGAATGAAAAGTCCAGCGCGTTATCTTATGGTTCGCAACGGCTACTGGAGATTGCAAGGGCAATGGCGACAGGGGCGACTCTTCTTCTTCTCGACGAACCGGCCGCCGGGATGAATGCCTCTGAAACGGCAGGCCTTGTAGATACTATCAGAAGGATTCGCGACGATTTCGGCCTTACAGTTCTGCTCATAGAGCATGATATGAAACTGGTAATGGGGCTTTGTGAAAGGATAATGGTTCTGGATCACGGAAGGACCATCAGTGAAGGGGACCCCGCCTTTGTTCAGAAGGACGTGAGGGTTATCGAAGCCTATCTGGGTAGGGAGTGGGTTACGGTTGGCAAATGAAATTCTCAGCGTTGATGAGCTCCAGGTTTCATACGGTGTCATCAAGGCAGTAAAAGGCATAACGCTCTCCGTTGAGGAGGGCAGTATTGTAACTATAATAGGCTCTAATGGCGCCGGGAAGAGCACCACGCTTGGTGCCGTAAGCGGACTGATAAGGCCCTCCGGTGGAAAAGTCTCTTTCAGAGGGAACAATATCAACAGGCTGGGAGCCGCCAGAACGGCAAAGCTTGGGATTTCTCTCGTACCTGAAGGAAGGAGGATATTCTCAAATCTCACGGTTAGAGAGAATCTTCTTATGGGAGCATACAACAGGAAGGACAAAGAAGAGATAGAAGGCAACTTCGAGGCGGTCTTCTCGCTTTTCCCTGTTCTAAAAGAGAGATTGAAACAGTCCGGAGGAACGCTTTCCGGTGGAGAACAGCAGATGCTGGCTATAGGTAGAAGCCTTATGGCGAATCCCGATCTAATAATGATGGATGAACCTTCGCTCGGTCTAGCACCCATTGTCGTTGAAGAGGTTTTTCAGGCAATCCAGACACTCAATTCGCGGGGAGTTACCATACTGCTTGTCGAACAGAATGCGGCCAAGGCCCTTGAAATATCGAAATATGCTTATGTGCTGGAAACAGGAAAGATTACACTTCAAGGTTCAGCAAAGGAACTACTTGAAAGTGAAGAGGTTAGAAAAGTGTACCTGGGAATTTGAGAGAATCACCCTTAGGCCCCTTTTTGCGGGGCCCTTTTCTTTTTTCTTATGTGCGCCCGCAGCCCCGGTTCTTCTCCCCGCAAAATCCTCTGAATATTCTCGAGATTTCTAGCTATCATGATTACTGCAATGGGTATCAAAAGAAGAGATATTCCCCATCTGTACCCAAAGATTCTGAAAAGGAAGATCATTACTGAAGAGACTGCAATAATGCCCGGAGCCGCGTAGTCCGTAATCGCGATAAAAGCGAGAAGTATGACCATACAGATCAGGGCGACCTGGTAATCAAGACCTATAAGGCCACCGGCCAGTGTTGCGGTTCCCTTCCCACCCTTGAACCTCAGAAAGACGGGATACATATGACCGATCGCGGCAAAACTGGCCGCAATGAAAAGCATCTGATAGGTCCAGTGAAGGGAGACGCCCTTAATAATCAAGATCGTTCCCAGGCCCTTCATGAAGTCGATAGCTCCAGTGAGGATTCCAATCTTCCAGCCCTTTACGGCAACCATGTTGGAAGCTCCCATATTACCGGTGCCCTGTTTTCTTATGTCGAATCCATAGAGACTCTTCCCGATGAGAAATGCTGTGGGAATGGATCCAATCAGATAGGCCAAGAGCGCGGAGAACAAGATTTCCATTTCTACGTCACGACTTCTTTCTAGGGAACCAGGGGACAAATGCGTTTGTTTCTTTCATGTACTCCCTGAATGCCGGGTACTGCTTGTATTTCCGTTCCAGATAGGGCACTCCAGAAACGAATCTCAACAATATGGTTATTGTTATCGGGCTTATGATTGCCCATATTCCCCCTTCAATTGAAAGGGCAATGACGAATATACCCCACCACTGAACGGCCTCGCCGAAATAATTGGGGTGGCGAGAGTATCTCCACAAACCCTTTGTCATTATCTCTCCGGGTTTCTTAGTCTTCACGAAATCCCTCAACTGCTTATCTGCTATTGCTTCGATGGAAAAGCCGCAGACCCAAATAAGAATTCCGAGAACGTCCAAAAATCCAAATGACCTTCCCGAATGGCTATTAATTAGCATTACTGAGTAAGAGATAATCACCATAAAAAGGCCCTGCAACATATAGATCTGCAGGAAGGATCTTATCAATACCTTCTCTCCCCACTTCTCTCTCATCTGAACGTAACGGAAATCCTCACCACGCCCCCAGTTTCTTTTGAAAATATGTGTGGTCAATCTGATTCCCCAAAACGCAATCAAGACAGTCGTGATTACCTGCCTTGCATTGAACTCTCCATACACGAAGAGCGTGAACAAAGCAACAACAACGAATCCAGCGCCCCAGCCTATATCGACAACGGAATTGTCTTTCTTTAAAGTGCCGATAGCAAAGAACAGAGACATGTAAGCAAGGACCACTAAAGAACTGGAAAGAATCACATAAGTCATCTCTTCACCTCACTTGATATTGACATCGGGAGACCAGGTGTCTCTTTCGCAAAGCACGGAAACGCTTACAGCACCGACCCCCGCGCTAATACCAACAACAGGGGAGACTTCCATAATGTACTCGGGCTTCTTTCCAAGCAGTTTCATGAGGCTTTCCTCGTACGCTTTTGCGGTCTTGTGGGCATGAGCGTGAGTAATATTGTAAGATACAACGCTGCACTTTCTGTTCAGCTCTTCCACAAAACCAAGTATCTTTTTCATGTTGCCTAACTTGCTGAAGGCCTTTCCGTAGAGTTTCGAATTTCCTTCCTTGTCTACCGATACAATCGGCTTAAGATTCATTGCCTTACCGACCAGCCCTAGAACTGGACTTACCCTTCCACCTTTCACCATGTACTTCAAAGTGTTGACACTCACGAAGATCCTTGTGTTTTTTGACAGGGACTCGATTGTTTCTGCGATCTCATCGTGGCTACGACCTTCCTCTATCATTCTGGCGGCCGTGAGCGCGAGCAGACCAATGGACCCCGAAACATGCCGGGAGTTTATTACGCTGATCTTTTTGTCCTTCATGCGTTCTGCGGCTTTGGTGCTGGCGTTCCATGTACCGCTTAGTTTGTCCGAGACGTGGATAGCTATAATAGAATCATAATGGGTTCCAAGAAAGTGGTACAAATTCTGGAAAGTGTTCAATCCCGGTTGAGCCGAAACCGGATAGTCCTCCGTCGTGTCGAGAAGCGTGTAGAATTGATCTGCCTTCAACGTTATTTTGTCTAGATACTGACTCTTGCCGAAGTTGAGATACAATGGCACCATCTGAATCTGGTAGTAGTCAATTACCTCCTTCGGTAAATCGCAAACGGAGTCAACAACAAGTGCGATCGGATACTTCCTCTTCTGACTCACCCTGTACTGCATCTCCATGTCATCGACTTTCTGCTGAGTAACTGTGCCGAAGTCCTTCAGCTTGAAGAAGAGCTCTGCCGGTTCATTAGTATGAACGTGGATTCTTGCCTTAGTGTCCGTTCCCGCTACCAGGCGGAATCTCCGAACTGACTGATGATCGACTTTATTCCATTGACGTCCAGTCGAGAACCTTCGATTATCGCCTCGGTGCAGTATCTGTTCTTGATGTTGCCTTCATCTATATGGACGTGTTTTTTCAATTCGATATCGGGGATGATCTCGTCTTCAAGATTGACGCCTCTTCCGCTCAGAAAAGTCTTTATACCTTCGATGAAGGCTACGAAGCCCTTCGCTCCGGCGTCGACTACGCCGGCCTTCTTCAGCACGGCCAGCTTCTCCGGTGTTTCTTCGAGAGACTTGAGCGCTACTTCGTTCGATCGTTCGACCATCTCGAAAAACGATCTTTCCGAGTCTTCTATGGCGATCAAAGCCTCGGCCCAATCCTTCATCACGGTCAGCATCGTCCCCTCGACGGGGGTTACCATAGCATCATAGGCATATGAAATCGCTTCATGTGCTGCCTTTGCGAAGGTCTTTCTATCGATACTGTCTCTGTCTCCAATGATGGTACTCAGTCCGTGCATATACTGGGCGAATATCGCTCCAGAGTTTCCACGAGCTCCCATGAGTGCGGCATCGGCTATCGATCGCGTTGTCTTGCCAATCGAATGAGAGACATCTGTCAGCTCAAGAATAGACCGCATCGTAGAGGCGAGATTCGTTCCGGTGTCGCCGTCGGGAACAGGAAAGACGTTTATCCTGTTCAGGTCGTTCTGCTCTCTTATTACGGCAGTGGCACCAGAAGAAAAGGCATTGAAGAACATCGTTCCGTCAAGCAGATTCAAAAATTTGGAGCTCATCGTTACCTCCCACTAATTAGTTCGATTATTGATATGTTAGCACAATGACCGGGGATTAGTCAGATGGTCACGATACATAAAAAAATCGCCCGCTGAAAGCGGGCGATCGGGTTCCTTATATGGACAATCGATTACTTCGCAATTCTAACTTTTGCTGCCTGAGGACCCTTTGGACCGTCTTCGACTTCGAATTCGACTCTCTGTCCTTCGTCAAGGGTCTTGAAACCGTCCATCTCAATAGCTGAG
Organism: Mesotoga sp. HF07.pep.5.2.highcov; assembly: GCF_003666285.1. Lineage (NCBI taxonomy): Bacteria > Thermotogati > Thermotogota > Thermotogae > Kosmotogales > Kosmotogaceae > Mesotoga > Mesotoga sp. HF07.pep.5.2.highcov. Next base: position 6,932 of record NZ_JFHJ01000328.1, read on the forward strand.
AAGTGAACGAAAACGTCCCCACCGTCATCCTTAGTAATGAATCCATAACCTTTTGTTCCGTTGAACCACTTTACTGTTCCTGTCATACTTAAATGTTCCTCCTTAAAACTACCTTGCACCACTTGCAAAGCGATAGTGTCCTTTGGACAGAATGATTATAACACACACAACTGAATAAAATGCAAGCCGATTCCAAATGAATTTGATTATTTCTAAAATGCAAGCTGTTCAATATGCGAAAAGCCGCGCACATAGTAGTTGCTATGCATTATCAAAAGTTCCTTTTTTTCTGTCCAGAAGTTCCTTCAGGCCCAGTAAAAGCTTGTGAAACTCTCTGCACTGATAGATTTCCGGTTCTAGATTCCCATATTTGACTGGAACATAGATTTCCGTAAGTTCAATTAGAAGATGCTTCAGCGAAGCCTCCGTCTCCTGAATCAGTTCGAAGGGAGTTAGCTGGCAATACTCTTCAAAGTAGAACTCTCTTAACCACTTGTAGCTTGAGATAATGAATTCTCTGTCCTCACTGAATTTGGGAGGTACAGACGCGCTTTGACGAACCTCCGTCAAGATCGTGTCTTTGGATTTAAGAGTTGAAGATACAGTCTGGTTCTTTCTAGCAATGACTGTCACAAAATACGCAAGAAGGGCAGAAAGAAGGAGAATTCCAGCTAGAGTCGACCATCTGAGAATATTGTAAGCCGCCGATTTGTTAAGGATGGCTTCGGGTTCATCTTCTTCGTTTTCTTCAGGCAGTCCTGTAACCGATTGGGAAGGCGCAAAGGACGTCTGATTGGAGGGACCGCCCGTCCCTAATACGATCTCTTCGGAAAGAGGGAGAGATCTTAAATACATGAATCCTCCAATCAGTACTGCCACTACCGAAAGAAGAACAATAGACGGAGGGATAAGACGACTCCATCGCCCCATTTCCAGGATGGTCTTCCTGGATACAACAATTACAAGGATCAAAGCTATTGTGTAGAATCCAAAGAGAAAGACAGAGTCTATAAGCCGTACCTCGGCGACTTCTTCAAGGACAAGAAAATCGATATCATCTGCAGAACCTCTTGAAGAGGGTCGAGATGTCAATACCGTAGCGTCTTTGGTGAGACCCTCTTCTGGGAATAATTCCTTTTCGCTTTCTACTAGGTTGGCCGTAGAGGTTCTTTCTTCATTTGATAAGACGCCTCCTCTGTAGTTTCCCAAAAGGCTCAGAGAAAGCAGGGGGATCAAGATTGAGAGCAAAAGGAAGAGTCTCGGAACATTGCGTGTCATGAGAAGTCTGGCAAGGATTACGGCAAGTGTAATGTAAGCTCCGGTTTGAAAGAGATTGGGACTAAAAGAAAGCGAAACTCCTACCATGAAGAGACCGGGAACTGCAAGACGGACACTTCTGTCCATCGAGAGTATTACTCCTACAATAGATCCCAGTGCAGAAAGCGATTGTACGACATCCGTTCTGAAGACGCCTATAAGCAGTATCGTAGTAGTGAAGAGTAAGACCGGGAGAACGAAGTAGATACTGCAGCCGGCCTTCGTTCTTCCAAAGTAGAAGAGAAAGCCTACCATTCCTGCGAGGATTAGTGCTAAAACAACTCCACCGGAAAAGAACAGCTGTACATAACTGACAGCGAATACAACGATCGAGGCGGCTATAGAGGTTTTGTCTATTTTAGAGATCTAGAAGCACCTCCTGAATCGACTGGTCGTCTCCGACCACTCGTACGATTATCTGCTCTTCTTCGAGGAAGGCCGCGCGTTTCTTAAGCTCATCGATCGTTTTCGGAAGCATCTGATAAGATACGTTTCTCTTCATCCACGGTTCTCTGGGACTGAACGGTATTATAAGGACTACGACTCTACTGGCGTGAGACCTTGCCCTCAAGAGTTGGGGCAGAATCTCCTCGCCGAGATATAGCGATATTAGGACAACAGTTGTCGAGGGATCGAACTGTTCAAGGTCGTCTTCAATTATTTCGCATAGCTGAGATCCATGATCGATACCCTTTGTATTTGAAAGGGCTTCGGCGAAGTCTATCCAGTCTCTTCCCCGATCGCTCAATCTCAATACCTCTTCTCCCACGCTTACCAGTCGTATACTTCCTCCAAATCTGTAGGAAAGCCTTATTAGACCTAGGGCAAGCTGAACGGCTATCTCTTCGTAATCTATCCTTATCCTTTCCCAGACATCACGGGCAAAGACCTCTCTCGAAAGATTCAGATCCAGATAGAGAACTGTTTTGCTCACGGCAGTGTATCCAAATTCCTTACTCATTAGCTTTCCGAGTTTTGCCGAGGCGTTCCAGTGTATCCTGTTCAAAGATTCTCTCTCGTATTCTTTTATTCCTTTGAAGTCAACGGGATCTTCCATCAGTCTGAAGTCGCTCTCTCTTCCGGGAAGTAGTTCTCTTAGCCTTAGAGGAAAGGTTTCAAGATCCATCACTTTGGGAAGTACAAGTACCGATTGAGGCGTATAATACGTGGCGCTGTGAGAAAAGAGTCCCAGCGGATCTCTGCAGGCAACGATTAGTCTCGAAAGATCCTTCTCGCCCCGTCTTCTGAAAACCACCTTGGATTCTACTCTGCTGTCCTCGGTAGAGGAAAGGGAGATCGAACTCTCTCTTGGTGCTGCGTACTCTCTCTCGGCTCTAGTGACGGGGATTACAGTGAGACCGAGAGAGATGAAAGGTACCCTACGAATATTGTGAACGAGAGTAAGGGTTTCGCCCGGAAAGAGCCTTTCTCTATCAACGGAGCGATCAATTGTAAGATTTTTCAGGATGAGTTTAGAAAGATAGTAGTAGATCCATACAACCGCAGAGAGGGTCAAAAACATTGCCGAATAAACATTGAAAAAGAAAAGAGACCAACCGACAGAGAAGCCCGTCGCAATTATGAGCGGTCCTTTTCGAGATCTTATCTCCTCCAGCTCAAGTCTTTTCATTATTGATCGGTATTGGGAGAGATTCGACTATTTCGTTTATTACATCCCTGTTAGTCCTTCTCATAAGCCGGGCTTCAGGCTTGATTATTATTCTGTGGGAAAGAATATCGCAGGCCGTTTCCTTGACATCATCGGGAATGACGAATCTTCTGCCCCTGATACCTGCAAGGGCCCTGGCCGTTTCCATAAGGGCGATCGATCCCCTTGGACTTACGCCAAGCTGTATGTCTCGGTGGCTTCTGGTCTCGTTTACGATGGAGATAATGTATTGGAGAACGGAGTCTTCTATTTCTACTTCCTTGACCTGCTTTAGAACGGAATCGAGTTCGTCCTGACCGGATACTGGCTTTAGAGAAGTTATGGGATGTTCGTCGGAGATTCCCTTTAGAAGTTTTCTTTCGCTTTGCTCATCGGGGTATCCCATCGTTAGGGAGATGGAGAATCTATCAAGCTGCGCCTCGGGAAGCGGAAACGTTCCTTCAAACTCGACCGGGTTTTGAGTGGCAATTACGAAGAAGGGTTTCTCCATCTGGAAACTCCTGCCGTCAACTGTAACCTGTCTCTCGGCCATCGCCTCGAGAAGAGCGGACTGCGTTCTTGGGGTCGTTCTGTTTATTTCATCTACGAGAAGAATCTGGGTGAAGATTGGACCCTTTCTGAAGTTGAACTCGTTTGTCTTGAGGTTGAGAATACTTATGCCGGTTACATCACCAGGCAGAAGGTCCGGAGTGCACTGCAATCTGTTGAATTCCAGCCCGAGAGAAATCGCCAGGCTTCTCGCCAGCATGGTCTTACCCACGCCCGGCACGTCGTTTATCAAGACGTGTCCACCGCTTATCAGAACGGCCAGTACCCTCTCTATAGTCTTTTCCTTTCCAACGATTACCCTGGAAATATTCTCCTTGATCTTGCTTCCGAATTCTCCAATAGAAACCATCTTTCACCTCTTAGGAAGTCTGCAGCCTGTAGAAGTGTAACACATGCAAACAAATGCTCGCAAACCCTTCCAACTTTCAAAGAAAAACGCATCTCTTCTAGGAGACGCGTTTTTTTGAACGAGCTCTGATTGCCTTGTTAGGCTCTATACTAAAGGCCGAACCGAATCTCGTTCCACAGAGAGTTGTAGATTCTAAGATCCTCTCCAAGGTCCTTTATCAGTTCTGTATTTTCCATCTCTTTGGCAGAGTAGACAGGTTCTTCTTCCATAAGTTCTCTTGCCGGTACATTCGGTGAAGGTAAGAGAAGATAATCAGAAATCTTTGCGGCAACATCCGGCCTCAATATGTAGTTGATGAACAAGTGGGCGTTATCGATATTTTTGGCCCCCTTCAGGATTACAAAACTGTCGATCCACAAAGTGCTGCCTTCAACCGGAATGAAGAAATCGATGTCCTCGAGCTCCTCTTCGGTCGCCTCGTAGAAGATGTTTTCTCCGTAGCCGTGCACAACCCAGAATTCCCCTGATAACACGCCTTTAGCGAAGAGTTCGCTGTCGAATTTCGCAATGTTTTCCTTCCAGGTAAGTATTAGTTCCTTTGCCGCCTGGAGCTCAGCCGTGTCTGTTGTGTTTACCGAGTAACCAAGAAACTTGAGTGCCGCTCCGAAGACCTCTCTCATGTCGTCCAGCAACGACATCATTCCCTTGAACTGGGGCAGTTCAAAGATCTTCCAAGACCTAGGATAGCTCTCTACGTACTTCGTATTGACTGCAATTCCCGTAGTTCCTACCATGTAGGGAATGCTGTATGTGTTTTCGGGATCGTAGTACATCTGCTCAATGACAGAGGGATCGATATTGACCAGATTGGGTATCAGAGATTTGTCTATCGGAATGAGCATATCTTCCTTGATCATTATGCTGGTGTAATCTGCAGAGGGCATTGCAAGATCGTATCCTCGTGCTCCGGCCTTGATCTTGGCGAACATTGTCTCGTTCGAATCGTAGCTGTCGTAAGTCACATTTATGCCATACTCCTGCGAAAAGGCTTCAATAACCTCACTGGGAATGTAGTCCGACCAACCGTAGATTATGAGATTTCCCTGACCTAGTGTGAGCACGGAAACGAAAAGTATGGCACCTACGATTGTCAGTTTCTTCATCAATTGTTCCACCTCCTAAAAGATTAGCCTCCTGAATCTGCTTCCAAAGAAAGAGATAAATAGAGTCCCAACCAGGAGCAGAGTCGAAAGCGCATTTATTACCGGGGAAACCCCGAACTTTATCATTGAAAAGATCTTTAAAGGCAAAGTGGTAGATCCCGGACCGGCAACAAAAAAGGTAATGACAAAATCGTCTATCGACAATGTCAGACTCAGCAGAAAGCCTGCCATTATCCCTGGCATTATCATCGGAAGAATCACTTTTCTGAAGACCTGATTGGTCTTCGCGCCCAGATCTCTTGCCGCCTCGACCACAGAATAGTCGAAGTCCTCCAGTCTGGTCATCACCGTCACCGTGACATATGAGACACAAAAGGTTACATGCGCTATGAAAATCGTGAAAAGACCTAATGGAATGCCTATTGCAACGAAGAATATCAGCATCGATACACCCATTAAAATGTCCGGGATTATGAGGGGCGTATAAACCAGTATGCCGAGGTAGCCTTTCAACCTTGACTGATACCAGTAGAGGGCCATTGCCGAAAAGGTTCCTATAGCTGTCGCCACAAGGGACGACGAAAAAGCTATGATGACTGTGTTGAGAAAGGCTCTCCACACATCGGCCTGTCTGAACAGCTCAGAATACCACTTCAAAGTGAAGCCCGTCCACGAAACACCCTGTCTGGAGCTGTTGAACGACAGTAGAACTAGAGCGATAATCGGCAGGTATAGAAAGACGAAGGCCAGAGTGGCTATGGTCATAGAGAATCTGCGCTTCCCGATTACCTTTTTCGTCTCCATCAAATCTCCTCCTCGTTCATATAACTTTCGCGAACGGTAAGCCGTCTCTTGGTCTGGACTTTGTTTATTCTCATATAAACGAGGAGACCCAGAGTGGAGATCAACAGAAATATCATCGAAATCGCAGAAGAGGAGGGCCAGTTCCTTGCCGCCGTCAGCTGTTTGGCAATTAGGTTTCCCAACATCGCTCCGTCGGTCCCACCCACAAGGTCGGGGATAGCGTAAGAACCGAGGGCAGGTATGAATACCAGGATTATTCCTGCTATGATCCCCCCTCTGATCGAAGGGATAAGAACCTTCATTATCGCCTCGGTTCTCTTTGCACCTAGATCCATGGCGGCTTCTACGAGACTGAAGTCGAACTTTTCTATCGCGCTGTAAAGCGGTAGTATCATGTACGGAAGATACATATAGGATATGACAAGTATTACTGAACCCGGCGTATACATGAGCGTCAAGGTCTATCGAAACCGATGAACTGTAAAAACGAGTTAATAACCCCATTTCTTCCAAGAATAACCATCCACCCGAATATCCGCACAAGGAAATTCGTCCAGAATGGGACGATTATGAGGGTTAAAAGGATATTGCTTCTCTTCGAGGTAGCTATGAAATAGGCAGTTGGCAGTCCAATTCCCAGACATATGACTGTTGAGACAAGAGATATCCACACGGTCTTCCAGAGTATCTGCCAGTATCCAGCACTGCCGAGCATTCTGGTGTATGCAGCGAGTGTGAAGGGAAGTTCTACTCCTCCATATATTCCCGGAGTGAGAAAGCTGTACAGTATGATTATCAAATATGGAATCAAAAAGAAAACGGTAAGCCACAGGACCCCGGGCATGGAGATCAGAAATCCGGTCAGATTCCGCTTACTCTTCAACAGGAACACCGCCTGTCTCTCTTAATACATAACTGTCATCGGCAAACCACCAGACATAGACATCGTCTTTCCACGTGATGATTACTTCATCGAACAAGTATCTAACGTGTTGCTTGAACGCCTTTAGATATGATTGGCCAATAGCTACCGTGTACTTCGTCTGATTCCCAAGGTAGATAGTCTCGTCGACGACGCCCTTCAGCACATTCAACTTGACACCTTCGGGAGCGACCGGCATATCCCTAGTAACCTTAACCTTCTCAGGTCTCAACGATACCTGAATTTCCTGCCCCTCTATCACTTCCATATCTTTGTAGAACCAGATCTCTCCAAATTTCTCGGTGTCCAGCAGAAAGTACTCGTCTTCTACTTTCACGACATTCCCTGTGAAGAAGTTAGTTTCTCCTATGAAGTTGGCTACAAAGGCGTTTACTGGACTCTCGTAGACTTCGAAGGGTGTTCCAAGCTGTATGATCTCCCCCTCATTCATGACGGCCACATGATCGGAAATCGACATAGCTTCACTTTGATCGTGAGTTACATAAATAAATGTTATGCCCACTTCATCATGAATCGTGTCTAGCTCTACCAGCATGTGTTGCCTTAGTTTCGCGTCGAGAGCCGCAAGGGGTTCATCGAGAAGCAACACTGTCGGTCTCCCCACAAGGGCCCTTGCAATTGCCACTCGCTGTTTCTGACCTCCGGAGAGCTGGGAAGGCATTTTCTCAACGTGGCCATTGAGACGCGTAAG
>NZ_JFHJ01000697.1:0-2309 GCF_003666285.1 Mesotoga sp. HF07.pep.5.2.highcov
TCACCGTTTTCAACAGGCCCGTCTTTTGGTTCAACTATAGCGTGTTCGTTTCTAAGTTCTTCCAGGCGGTTGTTGACGTAATTCAGAACTACTTCATCCTGTTTTGGAACTTTAAGGTCAAGATTTTCATAGTCTCGGATTTTTACCTCGGGGTCTCTGTGAAGCTTCACCTCAATTACGGCACCTTCACCTTCCATCTTTTGCTCAGTGATTACTGCGGGAACCAAAATCTTTTCGTCCTTCAATTCTTCTTCAATTTTATCGGAAAGAACTTCGAGAACCATTTCTTCAAAGCTCTCCGCCAAGAAATTTCTTACAATACTTAGCGGAACCTTGCCTTTTCTGAACCCAGGTATAGTGTATTGTTGATTTACGTATCTTGCAACATCATTTTCTGCCTTCCGTATTTCTTCCGAATCAAAAGCAAAGAGAAATGTCTCGACATTCTCTTCTTTTTTAACGAAGCTTTTCTCCACCAGAAACTACCTCCATTCACCTTGAATTAATATTTTTGCCGTCTAATTATACGTATCCAAATGAATTTCACGGTTAATGAGATGTTATAATTGAAAATTCATCATCGGAGCTGGATCAACTCATACTCCAGATTGTCCGGATCAATTACAACAACAGTCGGTTTACCCGTGAGATAGCCGCAAGACTCCCCTGGATTTATGATAACAGGCCTTGAATTCAACCTGATATCAAGATGATGCGTATGTCCGTAGAAAAGGAAATCCGTGATTACCGCTCCGCTTAATCCAAAAGGTTCGTGCATTAAGACTACCGAGCGACCATGAATTTTGATCTCTGCGGGCCCCTTTATCAGAGAGCTACCAAGAATGTTCTTCAGCCCGACAATCTCTCCGTCGTTGTTTCCTAATGCCACGTGTAGTTCACCTTTGAATCTTGTCAGTGCCTTTGCGGCAAAGGGGGACACAAGGTCTCCGCAGTGAATAAGAACCTCGACATCTCGGTCAACAGCAATCTCTACGGACTCCGAAATTCTTGGCATATTATCATGGGAATCGGACATAATCATCCACTTCAGCGCTCTCACCCCTTGATGGTTTCACTTTGTTGAAAAGTTATGGCAGATCAAATACAATTATAACTGCACGCGACCTGAAGAACAAAGGTTTCCTATCTGAGCGTGCCGGAGGTTTAATTGAATAACAATAAACTGGTAGTTCGCTTCTGTTGTGGAGGTTTTCTGCGGTTTCTATCCCACCAGGAAAGTGCTACAGCAATAGAACGGACAATCAAAAGATCGGGATTGCCTGTAGCGTATACCCAGGGATTTCACCCGAGAATTAAGATCAGTTTTTCACCGGCCTTGCCAACGGGAGTGATGAGTCTCGCTAATTACGTCCTTCTCGAAACCGATAAACTCAGTCAGAACGTGGTGAATCTGCTGAACTCTGTTTCCAACTTCACTATCAGAGCTTTAAAGGCCTGGTATTTGCCCCGTGACTATGCGAAGATTGATGATTTATTAGATTCTTATAGAACAGCATTAATTCTTCCTAAAAGGAGTTATTACCCAGAGCGATTTGATGCTAGTGCAATAGTCACCAAGAAAACAAAGAGCGGATATAAGAAATACAATGCTGGAGAAGTGTTTATGGATCTTTCAGTTACCTCCCTTAGAACAGTCCATGTGGTAAAATATTCCCAGCCGATAGAGTCGATGGTTACAGCGGAGGAAATTCTTAAGATATTATCTAAAGAAGGCACCGCTTCTTACGAAGGGGTAATTGCATTTGTGGAAGATGGAATGGTCAATGGTAGATCTACTTCAGATATTCTGGATGAAATAGGAGGGATATGATATGTCCGGGCACAACAAATGGGCGAATATCAAGCACAGGAAGGGCGCGCAAGACGCAAAGAGATCAAAGGTCTTCACGAAAATTATCAGAGAACTTATGGTCTCGGCAAGAGAGGGTGGGTCAGATCCTAATACAAACACTTCTCTTCGAAGTGCCATAGAAAAAGCCAGGTCTGCAAACATGCCAAAAGACACCATGGAAAAGGCAATCAAGAAAGGCGCGGGTGAACTCGAAGGTCAATCGTTCTCCGAGGCTCTTTATGAAGGGTACGCTCCGGGAGGAGTAGCGCTTCTTATTAGATGTCTTACCGACAATAAGAACAGAACGGCCCAAGAGATAAGACACACCCTTTCCAAGTATGGTGGATCAATGGCGGAAAGCGGAGCAGTCAGCTGGATGTTTGAAAGAAAGGGAGTTATAACCGTAGCAAAGGAGCAGATTTCTGATCTCGAGGAGTTTCAACTTCTTGCCATCGAG
>NZ_JFHJ01000445.1:0-4028 GCF_003666285.1 Mesotoga sp. HF07.pep.5.2.highcov
GTTTTTTCAAAGATAGGCGAGCTATATGATTCACTGAAGAATAATGAAGAGGAAATCGGCTATGAAAAAATACTGGTCGGGATTTCTGTCAACCTTGCACACGACCTTGTGAGAAGTCAGAATGAACTGCTTAGGCTAAAGGCGAAATACGAAGAGGTTCTTTCAGAATACTTCCAGGGACGTGACGAGGTTGAGAAGTAGATTAAGAATTGGAGTTTTTGATTCCGGAATAGGTGGCCTCACTGTTCTTAAAAGGCTCGTGGAGACGTTACCCGAAGGAGTGAGTTTTCATTATTTTGCCGATACTGCCAGAGTTCCTTACGGCTCAAAGCCATTAGAGACGCTAAGAAGATATGTAAGAGAAATATTCGACCTCTTTGCTCAATTAAATGTCGATGCAATAGTGACGGCCTGTAACACTTCTGATTCGATACTTACGCAAAGTGATAAAGCGGAGCTCGGTGTTCCATACTTCAGCATAATTGATCCTACAGTTAGAAGAATCGGCGAGTCGGCTCCCGATAATTCAACGGTGGCCATAATCGCAACTGAAAACACGGTAAAGAAGTCTCTTTACCTCAGAAAGTTATTTCGCTATGAAAGCTTCAGTAAGATAGTTCAAAAAGCTTGCCCACTCTTCGTGCCGTTGATCGAAGAGGGTATCTGGGAAGGTGAGATTGTCGACTCGATCGTCAAGTATTATTTGAATGACTTTGCTGAGATTGAGCCAGACTTCATGATTCTCGGATGCACTCACTACCCTTTCATAAAAAACTCGATTGAGAGGTTTTTGCCTTCAAAAACCAAGGTTGTCGATCCATCCGAGTATATTGTGAGGGACGTAGCTGACTGGGCTACGATTTTGTCGCCTGAACCTTCGACGGTTGATTATTACGTAAGTGGCAACACCAGAATCTTCCAGGATATTCTAAAGAGATATCTCGGAAGATTCGAGAATGTGAAGGGTGTCGATCTGAACGTTACAGGGATAAATGTGAGAGGAAGAGTTTAGGATGAGCAAGATAGTTCTTATCGGAGGTGGGACCGGGCTCTCGACTTTCGCTCGAGTGATAAAGGATTTCGTTACTTCTCTTACTCTGATTGTGGCTGTAACAGATGACGGGGGAAGTTCCGGAATATTGAGAGAGGCTTTAGGAATGCCTCCGCCCGGTGATGTAAGAAACAATATTATCGCGCTAGCCGATGATGAAAAACTGTTGACGAAGGTGTTTTCTCACAGGTTCAGTGCCCCGGCGATGAACGGTCATTCGCTCGGAAACATAATTATCGCTGGTCTCATGGAGATGTGTGGAGGTTTTTCCGAGGCAGTTTTGACTGCTTCCAGAATGCTTAAGATCAAAGGCATTGTCCTGCCCGTGGCGGAGGATCTCGTTAGTCTCGTGGGTGAGCTTGACGATGGGACAATTGTCAAGGGAGAATCCCGAGTATCGGCAGCTGGAAAGAGGCTAAAAAAAGTCTCTCTTGACAGAGCGTGCGAAGCTCTTCCAGAGGTGAGCGACTCGTTGGTTTCGGCAGATACGATAATTATCGGTCCCGGTAGTCTCTTTACAAGCGTTGTCCCTAACTTCCTTGTTTCCGGTGTAAAGGAGGCGCTGAAGAGATCTCAAGCGAGAAAGATCTATGTCTGTAACATCATGACTCAACCGGGTGAAACGGATGATTTTTCACTGGCAAAGCACGTACAAATCGCAGAGAGTTATTGTGGGGTAGAATTCGATCTTATTTTCTGGACAGAGATCGGGGGCGTTGCATCGTCGGTTTTGAGTAGGTATGAAGAGAAAGGCTCACGTCCGGTCGAAAATGACATGATTTCGGATGGGAGGGTTAAGGTAATAACCGGAGCGACTACCGAGTTTATAGACGATGGAAGAAGACGCCCCGTACTTAGGCACTCTCGAGCCGGAATAATTTCGATTCTTCATGAATTAGGCTTGTTGGGAGAGGAAGGAATTTGAGCTATGCCGACAAACTCAAAGAAGAGTTATGTCATCTTCCGCTCGATGATCAGGCAGAATGTAGAGCCGAGTATCTTGGCTTCGTTAAATCAAGGGGAACTTTGAGATTAAGGGGGAACACCTCATTCTTGGTAATTCCTCTCACGTCAATTACAAGTTTGAAGAGGCTGTTTCAGGTTTCAAAGAGACTTTCTATTCCAATTTTTGAAACCCAGGTAATCGAAGAAGTCAGATTAGATAGAAAACGCGGCGGAGAACTGAGTTATCTCTATGGAGAAGTTGAAGAATTTCTTCGAAGGAATGGAATATCTGTCCGAGATGATTCGATTCCACGACCTGTAAGGGAGGATCCGGTCTATTTCGGAGCCTTTCTTAGAGGCCTTTATCTGGCCGGTGGATCGGTAGTCGATCCTTCGAAGGAGTATCATCTTGAGATTACTCTCGATACAACCGAAGCATTTGTGAATTCGGTAAAACAGTATGTTTCTGAGAACTTCAACATAAAAGTCGGTGTGGTGAAGGTCAGGGACAAATTCAAAGCATATGTGAAGTCCTCGATGGATATCATCGAGCTACTTTCCCTGATGGGTGGAAAGAAGACCGTCACAAGGCTTTCCAGCGCTATAGAAGTGAGAAAGATCAGGAGTGATGTTAGTAGAACCCTGAACTTCTTGACAGCAAATGCAAATAAGTCCGGACAGGCCATGGCAAAACACGTCAAGGCCATCAGAATTGTCGACAGGAAGCTAGGAATAGAAAATCTGGAAGAGGACCTTCAACAGGTTGCCATTCTACGTCTGGAGAACGAGGATCTCAATTTGAGAGAGCTCGGCGAAATCATGAATCCACCGATGAGCAAGTCAGCAGTATATAATAGGTTGAAAAAACTAATGGCGTTGGCCGAAGAGCTAGGAGATAAATAAATGAAATGTCCATTTTGTGGTGGAGATTCTACGAGAGTCCTGGATTCAAGACCAACCGATGAAAACACTTCGATTCGGAGAAGAAGAGAGTGTGAGAAATGTGGTGCTAGATTCACGACATACGAGAGATATGAAAGACTTCCCTTTTTGGTGGTGAAGAAAGACGGACGGAGAGAGAAGTTCAGCAGGGAGAAACTCTTGAATGGACTGTTAAGAGCCTGTGAGAAGAGACCAATATCTGTTGATACAGTTAATGAAATCGTTGATTCCGTTGAAAACGAAGTCGTGAAGTCCGGGAAACATGAAGTTGTTTCAAGCGAGATTGGTGAGATGGTGATGACTAAACTCAAGTCTCTGGACAGGGTTGCGTATGTTAGATTCGCATCTGTTTACAAGGAATTTAGAGATTTAGACCATTTCATGGATATAATTGAGGAACTCAGAGACGACAGAAATCGTTGAATGGAGGGGTCCAGGTCGTGAAGAAGAAAGTGATCTATCTTACGCAAGAAGGCTTCAACGGAATGAAAGAGGAACTGGAAAGCCTCAGGAAAAAGCTAATGTACGATATTGCTGAAAGGATTAAGGAAGCCAGGGAACTGGGCGATCTCAGCGAAAACAGCGAATACGATGAGGCCAAGAATGAGCAGGGAAGAATCGACAGCAGAATAAAACAGCTGGAAGAGATTCTCAACAATGCCGAGATCATTGAGGACGACGGCGACCTCAGCACTGTGAAGTTGGGTTATGTTGTGGAGTTACTGAATATAGATACGAATGAAAAATCTCAATTCAGAATCGTTAATGCTCAGGAAGCTAACATATTTGAAGGGAAGATCTCTTCCGATTCTCCTATTGGGCGCGGAGTGTTGACGCACAAAGTCAATGAGGTGGTAAGGGTGAAAACTCCTGCGGGTTGGGCGAAATACAAGATTCTTACCATCGGAAAGTGATGGGGATATCTAATGAGTGAAGAAACACGTAGACAGAGAATCGAAGAGATAAATCAGATGCGTCAGGAGGGTATTGAACCTTACCCGTATAGCTTTGATAAGACGCACTGGGCAGCTCAGATCAAGAGCGAGTTCGCCTATCTTCAAAATTCGGAAACGAAGGAAGATACAGTTCT
>NZ_JFHJ01000087.1:0-705 GCF_003666285.1 Mesotoga sp. HF07.pep.5.2.highcov
AAGAAGTAAAATCGGCGCTAGATGATATCCGGGTGTACGGGCTTACCATTATGATAACGGAGTCTACTATGATGCCCCTTCACTATATTGTCTATGATGCGCATGGCGGATGCATTGTAATAGAATACGTTGATGGTGAGCTGAACATTCATGAAAATCCGCTTGGAGTAATTACAAACAATCCCACATTCGACTGGCATCTTCAGAATCTCTCGAACTACGTAAACCTGACTCCCGCAAACATCAAGAGTTCAAAGTTAGGTGATTTTGAAATTAGGGCAACGGGAAATGGAACTGGATTGCTTGGGCTTCCTGGGGACAACACATCTCCAAGCCGATTTGTGAGGGCCGCCTTCTATTCTCACGGAGAAGTGAAACCGGCTAATGCTGAATCGGCCGTCACACTAGCATGGCATATCCTCAACGCTCAGGATATTCCTGAAGGCCTCGTAGTCAATGAAGAGCTCGGAATAGTAATTTCAAGAGACATAGCTTACTGGTCGGCAGTAACGGATTTGACCAACAGAGTCTACTATTACAGAACTTACGAGGACTTGAACATAAGAAAAGTAGAGCTTGATAGAATTGATTTCTCAAGCGGGAACAAAAAATTTTAGAATATGAGCCACGAACAGAATTACACAGATGTGACTGACGCAATCAAGTGAAAAAACAGTCGTGAAGATTTCGAAGGGTTCCGAGGTT
>NZ_JFHJ01000314.1:0-625 GCF_003666285.1 Mesotoga sp. HF07.pep.5.2.highcov
ACTGCCCGTTTAACGAAGCCTGGCTACAAGTTGGAGAAGGAAAGAAGTCGATCTCCATGGCTACCTATGAATTCAAGTTTGGCAAACTTCACCATGGGCAGCCGATTTCGGTCGTTGACCTCCTCTATGCCCAAGCATTCCAGATGGAATGGGCGAGCAAAGAGGGTGACGATGATCTCCAGTACGAACAGGCATATTCTTCTTCTCTTAAGAGTGGTCTCGATACAATCATAGGTTGGGTTTTGAACGAGGACGACACCATAACCGTATACTTCGATTACAACTTCCCGGCAAGCAAGGAAAGAGTTGCTAGCTGGGCAGCACCAGGTATAAGCGTTTCTTCGTCGGGTCATCCAGTTGGCTGTGCCTGGGAGATAGCAGAAGCCATGTCTCTCCTTGTAACTGAAGGCAGCGAATCCGGTACTGCTTACTCAATTACAATGGATCCCGCCTTCACAGAAGTAGATGCCATTGCTCCTGCTTGTGTGAAAGACATCCGAGCTAAACTTGTCGAGATGAAGGAAAGAAAGCATATTCCGAACTACATCAAAGAATTTGTCGACGAGGAATACGTACTTGGCAGATACGAGGCTGCAATCGAATTCATAGACAATTACGGCCACGC
>NZ_JFHJ01000198.1:0-3656 GCF_003666285.1 Mesotoga sp. HF07.pep.5.2.highcov
AGTCTTCTCGAGAGACGGGGAAATTTGAACGTGGAAACGATGTGTTCTCCCGTGAATCCGTGGAACATCATTACTGTGGGAAAGCTATCTCCGGATCTTGGATATTCGCAGATCCCAAATATCCTCTTTCCATCCTCCCCTAGTGTGAAGCTCTCCAATTTTGACATATCTATCCCTCGCTTTATTTCAAACCCAATTTTAATTCAATGAAGCCCATTGTTTCTTCATCTATTGTAGACTTTCCAGTCGCTTCGTCCCAACTGAGTATTACGACTCCGCCGCCGTTCCCGATTTCAAGGTTTCCTGTGCTCGTCCCAGACACCGACCTTCCGCCGTTCTCAAGTTCGACCGACCAGGGAAGTTTCTCAAAGAGCTGCTTGTAACTCTCTACAGATGGGTGAGTGATCCCTTTTTTTGCAAGAACAACAACAAGTAGACCACCTTTCTCGACATAATTCACGATGAAGCCAATCTGCTCTTCTGAAATCGCCATGAAGTCTTTCATAAAGGTATCTGCATCCGGAAGCGGAAGTATCAAGACCTGCCCTTCAAAAGTAGTCTTCTCAGTGAGCTCTCCGATCACCGGTTTCACTTCCCCGCCGAGACCCATAAGGATGTCCGTTAGAGGTTTCAGCTCAGAGACAAAGTAGTTCTCGTGAGAGGTATCTAGATGAGCTGTGAAGCTTACAAAATCGACGTTGACTCTGAAAGCAAGCTCATCGTCGACATAGAAGTCAAGGTCCTTATCAACAGTGTCGAAGGTCTCGGTTATTTCAAGACAGGTCATAGCGGAAATATCGTACTTTTTCGTGAAGACAACACTCTCGCCACTTCGGACTTCGACAGAGATTACCTGGTCTTCCCGCAAGGAATTTATCAGATCGAAGCCCACATCAAAAGGCAGGCCCTTTACCGGCCTGGGATCAATTGTTCTTGCATTTAAGAGATACTTGTTAGTACTGCTTTGAAACCAGATCGGTGACGATACTATCTCGTTACCGTCAATCTGATCGATCTTTACGAAGTACCAGTTATACGACAGAGGGTTCTTAACGTCTATTTCGATAGCCCACTCGTCCCCGGAAACATTCAGCTCCATCACTCCGTTGTTGCTGTATATATACGCCCGTTGAGTTCTTTCTCCCGGGTCACTGTATTCCACTTTTAAGGTTGCTTCTGGAATGTCATAAAGGACGTCTCCCATCTTCGCCCCTTCAGTGGAGAACGAGATGAAAGCATCTCTATCTTCTGTCGCGTAGATGTTCCTTGTCTTCAGCGCTTCAGAGACCTTTTCCGTTGTAAGTTCATCAATTACGAAGGCGGTCCTTGCATCATTTGCTGTGGCCCACTCCTTATGATGATTGTCCTGATTCGCAGAGGCGCCTACATGCCAGCCTCTGTTCAGCGCTCGCTGGTAACGCTCGAAGTACTCATCTTTTATGACATTGTTGGAGTTAGCTCCCGCTCCGTTTCCGACCTCAATTGTATTGATGTAAAGATCTACCTCAGGGAAGTACTCGAAGTCAAAGAAATCACCGTACTTCTTCCCCGGATGACAGAACTGGGCGGTCGCTTTCCTGTCGACAATCCACTGGTAAATATCGTAAAGATCAGTAGTGCTCCTGTCGATCCATTCAGAGGTATTGTATATCGTTATGTGTCCCCGACTGGTCAGCGTCCACTCGAAGCCGGATATGGCAATGAATTCACCTTCTACCGTGTATTTCTCAGCCATCTCGATAATCCTGTCGAGCTTCCAAGAGCCGTCAGGCAGGGGGTAGTTCAGATCGTGATCATGATCTGTTATTGCCTGTATGTCAACGACACCCGAATTTCTTGCGTGTTCAAAGGCCTCCTCAGGAGTTCCCTGCCCATCCGAATAAGATGTGTGGGCGTGAATGTTTCCAAAGAAAACCTGACCGAAAGAGAGAGATGAAACAATTACGAGAACCGCTATCAGAATTTTTTTCATAAAATCACCTCTAAAAAAGGGGCAGCCAATGACTGCCCCCGTGCGTCATGCTATCGATCAAAAGTAGTAATCATCGAGCACATCTTGTGCTTCTTCATGTAAATTCTTCAGAATTGCATCAACGTCTTTTGTTGGGTTAGACATTGCATCTTCCCAGGCAGAAGTGATCATTGCATGAACTTCTGGATATGGCCCGTACCATGGTCTCCTTACAGCACAGTCTCTCAGCTGCTGATAAGTAAGAGCATATCTCGGGTCATCTGTCATGATCTTCTGAATCTCGGGAGATTCGTACGCAGAAATCCTGCTCGTCATGTAACCGGTTGCGAGGGACCATCTCTTCGTATTCTCTGTGGAAGTGAGGAACTTCAAGAACTCCCATGCTGCATCCTTCTCGGCCTGAGGTCTTGCGGAGAACATGAAGACATTTGCTCCACCTATCGGAACAACTTCCTTTACCTGACCGGGCATGGTAGTTGCGCCGAGATCGTACTTCGCGTTCTGCTTCAAATACCCAAGACTCCCGGTGGAACGGACGACCATTGCAATTCTTCCGGAGAGATCGAGTTCGTTTCCGCCACTGACTCCGAATATAAATATTCCTTCTCTAACACCCTTCTGAAAGAAGTTCCAGGCGGCCACAGTTTCCGGGGAGTAGATAAGCATCTTTCTGCCGTCCTCGGAGATTATCTCTCCTCCAAACTGCCAGATATAAGCTTCCAGGAGCCAGTCATCTTTCCCGAATCTGTAACCGAAAATGTCTTCACCAAGAGTCTTGATCTGCTTCGAGGCAGCATAGACCTCGGTCCAGGTCTTCGGAGGATTGTCGGGATCAAGTCCGGCCTGCCTGAAAAGATCCCTGTTGATGTACATCAACGGGGTGCTGCAGTTGAGAGGAAATCCAAGCAGACCCTGTTCATACGTATTGGCCTGAATGAATCTCGGCCAGAAGTCGTCGAGCGTTGCCTTGAACTCGGGATCCTTGTCAATGAAGTAATTGAGGTCCTGGAAAGCGCCTCCATCGACAAACTGCCCGATCCTCGACTGCTCAATCTGAGCCAGAGTAGGTAAGTCGCCGGCTACCATAGCGGCAAGGAGCTTCTGCATTGTATCCTGGTAATTCCCGGTGTAGACTGCCTCTACTTCGATTTCTCCCTCATGCAACTTGTTGAACTCCGCAGCAATATCGAGCAGTGTTTGGGAATAAATACCAGTCTGTGCGTACCACATGGTAACCTTTACCGGCGCCGCAAAACCTATTGCAGCGATAGCAACTACCAGTAGCGTGATTACAAATGTTCTTTTCACAAAAAAACCTCCCCTTTCGAGATTTGGGTCACTCTTTCAACCCTGAAATGCTAATTCCTTCTACAAACTGTTTTTGAACAAAGAAGAACAAGATGATTATTGGAATTACCGCCGTCGTAGAAGCGGCCATTCTTAACGTCCATTGAGTCTCCCAGCCGCTTACAAACTGAGATATACCGACCTGAATCATCTGTTTCTTTGCATCATTTATAACGATCAGCGGCCACATATATTCATTCCAGTGGGCGAGGAAAGTGTACAGCGCCATAGTATAAAGCGCAGGTTTCGAAAGTGGCAGAATGATCCTGACGAAGATCTTCATTCTGCTGGCCCCGTCAATAATTGCAGCTTCCTCAAGCTCTTTTGGAATTCCCAT
>NZ_JFHJ01000491.1:0-4000 GCF_003666285.1 Mesotoga sp. HF07.pep.5.2.highcov
TGAAGTATGTAGACGGAAGAGACGGAGCTATCTTCGTCGAAAGAGATTTCATGGACTACTACAACTGCGATGGAAACAGAGCCGCTTTTTGCGGGAACGGGGCGAGGACCTACGTTTATTTCATTCACGAGAAGGAGAAGCGCAATTTGGTAGAATTCTCCTCTCACGCGGGCAACGTTTTGGGTAAAGTGGACGATCTAGTCAGCGTACGAATGCCGTCTCCCAGGTTTCTCGGTACCTTTGAAGAGGAAGATTATTCTGGAGAGATAGTCGTCGTAGGCGTCCCGCATCTAGTTATCGAAGGAGACACAGATAAAGTAGATTGGAACGCTCTTCTGCCTCTGAGACATCTTTACGATGCAAATATAAACGTATTCACCGTTAAGAAAGAAGGAAGTCTCAGGATACGGACATTCGAACGGGGTGTTGAAGGCGAAACCGGTGCCTGCGGAAGTGGTGCCACCTCAGTAGTATGGCTCTACTCGCGGAGAACTGGCTGTGAAAAAGTCATTCTGCAGGCAAATGGCGGGGACCTTACCGTGTCATTCAGAGATGGATCCGCCTATCTTGGAGGAGGTGTGGAGAAATGTTCAGAGGAACTGGAACTGCAGTTATAACGCCCTTTAAAGACGGAGCCGTTGATTTCGGCTCATTCAGGCGATTCCTTCGTTTCCAGCTTGAGAACGGAATAGAGGCATTGATAGTTCTCGGCACGACCGGCGAATCACCGACTATAAATGAATCTGAACGAACCAAACTGATAAGAATTGCAGTGGACGAGGCAGGCGGCAAGGTACCCGTAATAGTGGGTACCGGGACGAATTCGACGGACAAGACAATTAAGAGCTCGCTGAAGGCCTTTGACGATGGCGCCGATGGCGTTCTTGTTGTTGTACCCTATTACAACAAACCGACACAAGAGGGCCTTTACAGACACTTTGGAGAGATAGCTACGCGCGCACAGGGACCGGTTATCATCTACAACGTACCGGGGAGGACAGGGGCAAACATCCTGCCGGACACGGTAATCAGATGTCTAGAGTTTAATAACATCGTTGGTGTAAAGGAGGCGAGTGGGGACCAGTATCAGGTCGATTATCTCATCTCCGCCTTGAGATCTAAGGATTCAGATTTCAAAGTCTGGTCCGGAAATGACGACCAAGCCTTTCATCTTTGTTGCAGCGGAGGTGACGGAGTGATCTCGGTAATCTCCAACGTTGCGCCGATGAAGACATCCACTATGATTCGCTCGATTCTCAAGGGCGATCTTCATACCGCTAGAGAGCAGCATTTGGAGCTCCTTCCTCTGATGAAGGCACTGTTCGTGGAGTCTAATCCGATACCTGTGAAATATGCGCTCAGCCTTATGAACTACTGTCGAAACGAACTTCGCCTACCGCTTTACGAGCTTTCAGAAGGAAACCGAAACGTCGTCCTGAAGGCTTTGCAGGAGAGTGGTGTCCTGTGAGATACGGATTGACCGGTTCCACGGGCCGTATGGGCAAAGAGATTATCGAAGCCTTCAAAGGACATGATCTTGTTCTAGAAGTTAATGACACAGGGATCTTCAGGCACGGCGAACCGGAAGTCATAGTGGATTTTTCGAATCGCGAAGTACTTGAGACTACGATCGAACTGGCCGCGCAGTTCGGCGCAGGTGTGGTAATCGGTACCACCGCGCTTAGTCAGTCAGACCTCACAAGTCTCAGAACGCTTTCTGAGAAGGTTCCTGTAATTCAGAGCTATAATTTCTCCACAGGCATAAATATCATGAAGATGATTCTCAGAGAGTTCTCTCCACTACTGAAAGACTTTGAGGCAGAGTTGATTGAAACACACCACAGCGCGAAAAAGGATGCACCTTCGGGAACAGCCTTAATGTTGAAAGACGCTACGGAGAGAGATCTTCCCATCCATTCGCTGAGAATAGGAGGCGTTCCGGGGGATCATTCCGTAGTATTCGCAAACGAAGGAGAGGTAATTGAAATAACTCACAGAGCGATCTCGAGAAAGGTCTTCGCCATTGGCGCACTGACTGCAGCTCGATTCTGTCTGGAGCATGAGAAGGGTTTCTACTCCTTTGAGGAGGTAATAAGATGGACGCAGAGATGATCATAAGGATGATTAGAGACGCAAAAAAGAAGACCCCTGCGGTCTGCTACTTATCCGGTGATTTGAGAGGTCTGAAACATGAAAATGTGCGATTTGTCGGCGGAAAGGATTTCGGGATTCTCTTCGGTGATCTGAAAGAGATAGAAGCTATTCTCGAGTTACATTCAGAGAGAATTTCGGCTCATTACATCGAAGTAAAAGCTCGGAACTCCGCTCTTCCCCTGGCCGATCTGACCAAATACCACGCAAGGATAGAACCGGGAGCGATTATACGCGATCTCGTAGAGATTGGCGACAATGCGGTGATTATGATGGGCGCCGTTCTGAATGTCGGAGCTGTAATCGGTGAGGCCACCATGATAGATATGAACGCCGTAATCGGGGGAAGGGCGATTATCGGAGCAAACTGCCATATAGGGGCTGGGGCCGTTGTTGCAGGCGTGGTCGAACCGCCCAGTGCCACTCCCGTCGTTATTGAAGACAACGTGCTTGTCGGAGCCAACGCGGTTATTCTTGAAGGTGTAAGAGTCGGCGATCATTCCGTAATAGCTGCCGGTGCTGTGGTCACAAAGGATATTCCGCCCTATTCCGTTGCGGTGGGAATGCCAGCAAAAGTAGTTAAGCGGTTCGACGAGAAGACGGCAAGTAAAACGAGTCTCGTTCAAGAGCTGCGTGAGATACAGGAGAGCTAGATGATCGTTCAAAAATACGGAGGTTCATCTGTTTCCGATACCGAAAGAATAAGAAACGTTGCAAGAAGAATAAGGAAGAAGGTCGACGCAGGGGAAAAAGTGATCGTTGTCGTCTCTGCGATGGGAAAGACTACGAATGAGCTAATATCTCTAGCAGAATCCGTAACTGAAAATCCCGATCCCAGGGAACTGGCGATGCTTCTTTCCACCGGGGAACAGGTTTCGGCCGCTCTACTCTCGATGACTCTAATAGAGATGGGAGTTAGATCTATCTCGCAAAACGCCATGCAGCTGGAGATCTCAACGTTTGGCGATTTCGATAACGCGCGAATCGCCGATCTTAATCTCGACAAGATATACGCCGAGCTTGAGAAGCACGATGTGATAGTTGTCACCGGATTTCAGGGTGTCGACCCGGAAGGGAATCTAACAACGCTAGGCCGAGGAGGTTCCGACACTTCGGCAGTCGCAATCGCTGCCAAAGCCGGTGTTCAATGTGAAATACTCAGCGATGTCCCAGGTATTTTCACCTGTGATCCGAAATTTCACAAGGATGCGAAAAAACTGGACTACATAACATATGACGAAATGCTTGAACTGGCAGCCCTTGGGGCAAAAGTCCTCCATTCAAGGTCTGTGGAAATAGCAAAGAAGTATAACGTCGAAATCCTGTGTTTGTCTTCATTCAGTGAAGAAGGAGGTACTAGAGTGGTGAACAGGCTACCGGAATGGCTTGAACAGCCTGTAGTAACTGGAGCGACTATTGACACAAACCAGTTGAAGATCGCAATAAACAAACTTCCCGGAAATACGGACATCGTAAGCAAGATCTTCCAGGCGGTTGCTGGATCGAGTTTCAACGTAGACATGATCTCGATAGTAAACGATAATGGGTACATTCATCTGGCCTTCACTGTGCTTTCAGCAAGTCCCGCTGCAATAAAGAGCACGATAGAAAGCGTCCTGGTCGATGTAGACAACTGGGAGCTTGCTATAGATGAGGACGTTGCGAAGATTTCCACCGTGGGAGTAGGCATGAGGTCGAGTGCAGGAGTCGCTGCTCGTTTCTTCTTGGCCCTTCAGAAGGCCGGCGCAAAAATAATAGCAACGACAACCTCCGAGATAAAGATCTCTGTGTTGGTTCCAAAATCTCAGGCAGGCAAGGCTTTGAAGGCCCTGCTCGACGAATTCGAACT
>NZ_JFHJ01000366.1:0-5207 GCF_003666285.1 Mesotoga sp. HF07.pep.5.2.highcov
CATTTTCCCCCCGGACTTCTTGAAGGCTATCCAGACAAGAGGGAACCCTCCGTTTTCGACCACGATGTCACAAAGTCCCTTCAGTAAAGAATGTTCATCCTTTGCATGGACGAGAAATTCGTTTGCTCTGAACATTAGGGTTAGCAATTTGTTGAGTTTCTGAAGTTTAATTTCGTCCATCCTGCGCTGGGTAAGATCGGTGTACATTCCGACCATCCTCAAGGGTTTTCCTTCACTGTCTCTTGAGACAATTCGTGCTCTATCACGAACCCAGACAAGAGAACCGTTCTTCCCTATTAGCCTGTACTCCTTTTCATAGAAGGGTATATCGCCCTTGAAACATCTGTTGAGAACAGACTTCACTTCTTCAACATCTTCGGGATGAATTCTCTTCTCCCATTCGCTGACATGGTCAGAGATCTCTTCGTCAGAGAAACCAAGTATCTCCTTCCATCGCTTGGAGAAAATAACCTTGCCGGTCTCAATATCCCAGTCCCATATGCCTTCGCCAGAAGCATCTACTGCGAAAGTTAGTCTTGCGAGACTTTCCTTCAGTTCCCGCTGAATGATTACTCTCTCAAGGGTATTTGAAAGCGCAGCAGCTACTCCCAAAAGAAGTTTCTTTTCTTCCTTAAGAAAAGGACTTCCCTTTATGTCGAGCTCTTCTGTTAAGGAGACACTTATTGTTCCTATTTTCTTTCCGTTCACAACGATTTCCGCTGAAATCATTCTTTCATCAGACCATTGATCGACTGATCTATGCTCATTTCCATCGATCTCTATTCTTATCGCCGTCAGTTCGGGAAATCTAAATCCCCGAGGAAGCTGTTCCAATACAGATACAACTGCTTCATCGGCAGTCGAAGACTTATGAAGCTCATTGAATATTCTGTAAACGCAATCCAATTCCTTCATCCGCTCCTGAAGAGCGAAAACTGATCTTGCCAGGTTGTCGCTGCCTTCTTCAGTCGACACTATAATTCCTCTCTCTACTTTAGTAATAGAATGATTCTAGCATTAAAAACCTTGGTAGCAATCCAATATTCAAACAATGGAAAGCCGTCCCAGATTAAATGGGATAACTCTTCAGTCTGCCCTTTTCAAGGCAAGCTACTGATCATTTCAATACGGAATACTTTATCGAAATTTTCGGGCAGCTCTCTTTGCATTTAAGACATACAAGACATTCCGAAGTGTCAATCTTCATTCCATCTTCTTCGGATTCGATTGCACTTACAGGGCAAACATTCTGACAGATCCCGCAGGAAACACACGGTGGTTTCTCCACCTTCATTCCAAACAACGGTTTTCTTGAAAAGAGAGACAGCAAGGTTCCAAAGGGACACATATACCTGTGCCAAAACTCCTCTTCGAATACCAGAGTTATCAGAACAGAGAAGGCAGTTATGTATAGAAGAAGGTTGACCTTGATCTTAAAGATTCTTACCGCTACCATAAGCAAAAGGAAGAGAACAAGTACAGACCATCTGAATACATTGTTCTTGAAGATTGCTGGTGTCTTTAACCTCTTCACTCTAAGCTTTGAATAGAGCCAATTTATGGGTCTGAAAAGTGTTTCCATTGGGCAGATCCACCCGCAGTAAAACCTTCCCAGAAATAGAGCTCCGACCAGACCGATCCCGAAAATTAAGAACCACTTCTGGAGATCCCTGCTCCTCAGAAGAAAAAAGAATAGGAACAGGAAGCCAACCTCTACAATTACTCTCAGAGCCGCGGCCTTTCTATTTGTCATATAAATCTCTCCTTTCAATGAAAGTCTATAGCAAAAGTAAGGTCAAGTACGTGATATAAGTCACGAACGTATTAGAGGAGGCGATTTGTGAATAGGTTCTTGATGGTATAGTCTTTACAGTCCAAACTAATGGCGGTGATCCGATGAGAAAAATCGACGGCAGTGAGTGGAGGAATCTTCTTCCTTTCTTTACAAAAACAGGGAGTTCAACATGTTCATTATCGGCGATATAGAGAATACAAGTCCTGATTCGGACAACATGGAGATTTACCTAGATGGAGACTTTGACAGTCCTAGAGGCATTCTGCTTCGATACTACAAATTTCTCATTCTTTCCGACGGGGCGGGGATGAATTTCAGAGAAGCGGCAGGCGTTGTGAGGAGGTATGAACAGGCTATGATGCTTAGCGGAACCATCTCGGGTATAGATAGGATATCTCCGTATTTGCAGGAGATACGTGAAGAGGAAGAAACTCTCCGCTTCGCAGTTTTGAGGGAACCCAATCTTAATGCGGCCGGGTTTGAGGTAAGAAGGGCTACTACTGAGGATGCAGAGAAGCTTTTGGCCTTTCTTTTCTCAATAGAAGAGTTCCACGCAACGGATGAAGAATCCTTCATGGCCACACTGAAAGACGGGAGCACAAGAAGATACATAATTGAAGATCAGGGCGAAATACTGGCCACGGCGGCCAGTACCTCCGAGAGTTCCGATATGGCAATGATTGTTGGAGTCGCAACCGGCAAGGATTTCAGAGGGCGAGGTCTTGCTTCGGCAGTTGTATCCAAGCTGTGTGAAGATCTACTCGCCGAGGGAAGGACACCATGTTTGCTATACGACAATCCAGAGGCGGGAAGGATCTATAATCGGCTGGGTTTTAGAGAGATCGGTAAGCTGAAAACACTCAGGTTCAAAAAATGATGACCTTCAGAAATCAAGGGCTACGCCGATCTGACCCATTGGAACGAAGCTCGTTTCCGGGTTCGTAATTCGCTGATACAGTCCAAGACTCATCCACAGCTGAAATCCTGCTTTGAAGCTAGTATTTAAACTCCATTTGATCTCAAGAAGCATTCCCGCTATGGCAGCCAAATCGAAAGCGTCGGAAAATATCGCTCCGGCACAACCTCTTCCAACAGCTGATATTATCATCTTCTCTCCGAATAAGCTCAAATTACGATCTGTAACTTCCTGTAAGCTAGAAAGACCAGGGACCGCCTGAACCAAATATCGTAAATGTAGGTATCGCTCCCACTCCGCAGTAAATATTGGAGTCCAGTTCCAGAGAGAAACCGATTATCGCTGGGCTTCTTTTCCAGCTCTCAGTGTTAGCCCGGGGACTGCCACAAAGAAAACGAGAAAGAAAAAGATCATAACAATCGTTTTCATTAAGAAAACCTCCCATCTCAGCGAGATTACATTCCAGTTTGAACGACTAACGATACGATCTTGTACACATTTGACGGGGCAGTTCAATGATAGAATCTTAATAGTGACTGAGAGTGAGGTGTTATTCAGTGGAGCCAAGCGAGATGTCGGCCAGAGAGGTTCTAAAGGCCTTTTTCGAGAGCTACAGGAATCAGGATTTTGAATCGTTGAAGTCACTTTGCACCGATAATATTACCTACATCAATCCCGAGGGACTATCCAGTAATGGCATAGATGAGTTTCTCCAGCTTCTGAAAAGAGAGTTCGAATCATTCGGGGTTCTTTTCGAACCGATATCCTGGGAATCCTCTGTTGAAAGACCTTCATTCTGTTATTTTTCATGGAAAAGAGGCGTCAAGTTTGCTAGAAAAGCCGCCTTAAGGAGAGTTGAGACTTTTGGTTCGGCCTTTCTACTAAAGGTTGAGAAGAAGTGGCAGCTTGTTCACTTCCAGCAAGCGTTTTCCGGTTCTTACGCGAGCCTATTCAGGACAAGGGAAAAGTAATCACCGGTTTTTCATCTAAGAATTGGTTGATCGTATCGCACAGTTTTGGAATGATGTGGAGTTGTTGTAAAATACTAGCATAGTACTACGAACCGACTGAACAGATCTGCCCGGCAATTAACGTCATTTTCAGGAGGACAAATCTGTGGATAATACAAAGAAGGCCTGGCTCGTAGTCTTCAGTGGTCTTGGAGTCAACCTTACGCTCGGCGTCCTCTATTCATGGGGAATTATTTCTGCGGCCCTGATAGACGACTTCAAATGGACTGCAACTCAGACTCAAATCCCTTATATGCTGGCTTCTGCGGTTTTCGCTCTCACTATGATTCCCGGGGGAAAGCTTCAGGACAAGTTTGGCCCGAGACCCGTTCTCTTTGTTTCATCGATCCTTGCCGGCCTGGGTTTCTTCTTTTCCGGCCTGAACCTTTCGGTTGCCGGTCTGACGTTTTTCTTCGGTCTTGTCTTCGGTCTTGCAATGGGTTTTGGTTATTCATCGCCAACGCCGGCCGCAGTGAAGTGGTTTCACTCCGACCATAGAGGGCTAATATCTGGAATCGTTGTCAGTGGCTTCGGCCTGGCACCGGTGTATATTGCACCGTTGACGTCAGGCCTCATTGGTCTGTTTGGTCTGCCCACGTCCCTTATGATACTGGGTCTTCTATTCTTTCTAATAGTCTTCACTCTCTCGTTCTTCATAAGTAATCCCCAAGAGGGAGTCGAAAAGGTAAGACTGAAAAAGAAGCCGAGAAAGGTCCATAGACTGACCTCAAAGGATTACACCCTTAAGGAGATGGTTAGAACACCACAGTTCTACATACTGTGGACCATGTTCTTCTTTGGAACATTTGCGGGATTACTCATTATTGGCCAGATGTCTAAGATCGGTCTTGAGCAGGCATCGATTAGTAACGGCTTTCTTCTCGTGGTTGTATATGCAATCTTCAATTTCATTGGCCGGGTTACCTGGGGAAGCATCTCCGACTTTATTGGGAGAACGGCCACACTTTTCGCTATGTTTGCCATACAGGCACTTGTTTACTTCCTGTTCAGCTCGTTAACAAATCCTCTTGCTTTATTAATAGGCAAGAGCGTTGTTGGGTTCACATTTGGTGGAATGCTTGCAATCTTTCCGGTTGTGACGGCTGACTTTTACGGTGTTAAGAATCTTGGAGTGAATTACGGTGTAATGATAACGGCGTGGGGTGTTGGCGGAGTTATCGGGCCATTGCTCGGAGGAATCGCCCGTGATATCACCGGTGGGTATGAGATAAGCTACATAGTCTCGGCCGTGCTAAGCGTAGCGGGCGCTCTGCTGAGCCTGGTCATCAGGCATCCCGAAGAAGAAAAACGAGAGAAAAATGGGGGAAGAGCCGATGCAAAAGAGAACTGAAAAGCTTAAAAAGATCAGGAAAACGCTCGCTGTGCTGTCCGACGATGTTCAGTGGAAACTCGAAGACGTAGTTCTTACGATCGGAGACCTAATAGATGAGGACAAGAAAGTAACGATCGATGTCCTAAGAGAGAT
>NZ_JFHJ01000492.1:0-1659 GCF_003666285.1 Mesotoga sp. HF07.pep.5.2.highcov
GGATTCGGTGATCCCGACTGGGAGAGGCTCTTTATTTACGCCTGGGCTCTCTCAAGACAGGGATACGATATAGGAAGAATTGAATGGGTCTCTCTTTCTGCGGGAGCCTCGATTTCTAAAGAGGTGACAAGGGAAAACCTCGAAGAGGCCGGGATCAATCTCTATGCCTGGATAAGCCAGATCCTTCAGAGCGACTTTAAGCCCGAAGCGGGAGATCACTGCTCTTACTGTCTTTATCATTCCTTCTGTCCCCTAATGGAAAAGCTCGGAGAGGATCTCATGATAACAGACAGTGATTCTCTAAAGAACACCCTTCAGAAGACGGTTGCCTATCAGGAAGGGGCTAAGAAGATGAAGAAGCTCGCGGATGAATTCATAGACAGGGAAGGGATTGGAAAGGTAGAGCTTCAGGGATACGAGTATGCCAGTGATGAAGCTCCGACTCAGATAAGGCTTCTGGATAGAGAGGCGGCTCTGGATACCATTGTAGGGCTCCCCGATCCATTCAAATTCATCACATTCAGAAACCTATCCGAACTGGTCGACTATCTTCCCGAAGATGCATATGAGAAGAAAGAAAAGCTCAAGCCGGTGAGGAGGTTCAGGAAAGCATAGCTTCGAGGCTGGGGGTACGGGGTAGCAGGTTCGTAAGATCTTGACGTACCCCGATCCAGGAAAAGGCAAGCGGTTCACCGTTGACCGTTCTCCGAGGTGGAAGGAGCAAGTGATTTTGAAAGTCTCCAGAGCATGCGGTTAATCCGTTCGGCGCTCTCTTCGATAGTTTCAAGAGTCTCTTTGTCAATATAGCCGAATTCGAACGAGAGTTCAAGCTGGGAGACTGTTTCATTGAGAGAGCCTCGGGCCATGTAGAGGAAATGAATGAATTCCTTCCTGTACTGGCGACCGGCTCCCTCAGCAATGTTAGACATTACGGAAACCGCTGCCCTGCGAAGCTGAGAAACCAATGTGTATTTCTCTTCCTCAGGAAAAGTTGAGGTAGCAGAGTAGATATCCTTTGCTAAATCCTTGCTCAGCTTCCATACCTCGAGATCTTTGAATCTAAAAGCCATCATCACACCTCCCGATGATGATGATAGCAAAAAGAAGGTTCACCGGCAAAACTTGGCCATTTGCTGAGAAGACTTGAAAGCAGCCGCTATGAATGGATCTAGCTCTTCCGGAAAACGGTGAACGCTCAACGGACAACTATTTCAATGGAGGTTTTGTATGAATTACATAGAACTAATAAACAACTTCTGGATAGCAAATAAGATACACAAGTTCAACTCTCTCGAGACTTCTTTTTATTTCTTCGTTCTCGACTACGCGAACAACGCGAGATGGCCCGAGAGCTTTGTCCTTCCGAACGGAATAGTTCAGAGCGTCTTCGGCTGTTCGAGAGATCAGCTCATAAGGGCGAGAAAGAAATTGTGTAAATTTGGCCTACTTGCGTATGAAACGGGTGACCGACATAACCCCGGAAAATACACCGTAATTGCGCACCCGACACCTACCCGTGACCTACCCGAGGCCGACACAAGACCTACTCAAGACACACCACCCTGCGGTCTTTCGAAAGTGTCTCTTAATGGACAAGAGAATTGCGTCATTGGAGATGAGTCCATATCCAAGACCGACTCTAAGCCTACTGGAGACCTA
>NZ_JFHJ01000598.1:0-1643 GCF_003666285.1 Mesotoga sp. HF07.pep.5.2.highcov
TCTTCGGTCTGAGTGTCGCTGAAGAGATCGTCTGCCAGAAGCATCGTAGTTTCAGGTGCTTCCAAAAGGATATCCCTTATTGAACTCAGCCATAGAGGACTTTTGGAGGGGTTCCTGAACGTCAAGAAGGATGTGCCGATAAATGCCTTGACTTCTGACGCATCGATATTTCCGTCATTATTTGTATCGATCTCCGGAGGATCTATCTCATCATCGGCGTCTTCTAAATACTCCATGAAAGCTCCGATGGCTCGAGATCATAAACGGTAAATGCTCTGGCGCTTGAAAGGGCACTGCCGATCAGCATTTTCAGAATTGCTATTTCTCCTTCATCGATTACAAGATAATCGTTCTCATCGAATCCGGGAGCGTACTCTATTTCCCGTCCCTGTGAGATCATGAACCAGAAATCGAGATCGAACACCGCGTCTCCGCCATCGGGATCAACCTCGATCGAGACTATGTGATCTCCCTTCGGCTCTTTCTCCAGGAAAAGGATATCCGAATACAGGCGGAAGCTTTCTGTGTAGGTTGTAGAATTGTCTTCGCTCACTACTTCGAGCATCAGCTCTCCGTCGCTTTCGACAACTCCATCTTTGTCCCAGTCGAATTCGTTGAGAAATACTTTCACAATAATCTTCATTTCTCCACTCAAATAGGAGATATCGTCCCAAACTTCCTGAAGGCTGTCAGCGTACTCCTCCATCTCATCCTGAAAATCTCCGATCTCCCCGCAAAGTGAAAAACCGGAATTCTCTGCTATGGAGCTGCTTGAAGCAAGAAAATTTACCAGAAGCTCCGGATTTCTGAGAATCAACGCAGATCTCAGCTTCATATTCAGCAGTCTTGCACGAATATCCGCTGAAATGCTTTGAACAACTTGATCTGGATTCGAAACAAGTTCTTCGAAACCAGCCAGCATTTCGCTTCGATCAAATGTTCCTGCAATGTCAAGAGAACCAATCTGCGAATTGTATATGTCCAGAAGTTTCAGTAATTCCGGAATCGCCTTCATAGCTCCACGAATGGCATGACCTTCGGGATTCTCAGGATTCCTCTTCACGAAGTCGTCAATAATCTCTTCAGACTCTTCGGCAGTCTCCCCAGATAGCTTGATCTCGGCCTTTTCACCTTCCGGAATGGGATTTACGTTGATCAGGAACTCTGCTACTCCGCTCTTGCCTTCATCACTTGCGCTCACTTTCACATTGAAAGGGCTGTTTTCGCCGTCACCGGGCAAAGACGTAAATACATAACTCTTTCCGTCGATTCTCCCGGGTCCGCTGCTTACCGAGAATGATATCCCGTCGGAGACAGATGATAATACGAACTGATTGAGGTCAACAACCAGTTCTTGGCCCTCTGTCACCTGCTGATCGGGAATCTCAATCTTGATAGCTCTGAATAGAGAGCAGCCGCCGAGCGCTATCAAGGTGAATAGAGAAAGAAACACAAGGATCTTCTTGAACATTTCTTTTCCTCCCTTTTATATGATGGTATTGAATAACGGTATTTGGTTTACTTTGCATGGCTTTCCCGATTCAATCTTACACTTTATACAAAGTAAACACAAAAACCTGTCTTCGTTCTTAGTGTCCGCTGGTCGCTTTGAAGAACCGTCCTTGGTTGTTTGTTAGAATAAG
>NZ_JFHJ01000358.1:0-585 GCF_003666285.1 Mesotoga sp. HF07.pep.5.2.highcov
CTTGTATGAACCATAGTGGTATGGAAACGTTCGTAACCTTCCCTCGCGATGACCGCGGCAAGCGTTGCGTAAGAACCATAGTGGTATGGAAACATAATATCTAAGGCTGGGTATTCCTCGTTCCCCGCCTGTTGCGTAAGAACCATAGTGGTATGGAAACGGAGCGGGGTATTCCCCATTCTCCCCTACCCAGGCGTACCCGTTGCGTAAGAACCATAGTGGTATGGAAACTCAGTGCTGGGGGCCAGGGCTATAACTTTCCGGCCGGTTGCGTAAGAACCATAGTGGTATGGAAACGTATGAGCATTAGAATCCGGACTGGCAGGCGGCTGGCCGTTGCGTAAGAACCATAGTGGTATGGAAACATAATATCCAGGGCAGGATGTTCCTCATCTGGTTCCGTTGCATAAGAACCATAGTGGTATGGAAACATTGAAGACGGCTGACGGCTTTTCAAGATGGTCGAGGTTGCGTAAGAACCATAGTGGTATGAATTGCTGCCTTCGGCAGGACGCTGTGCCGGGAAGATAATCCCGGGAAGTGATGCGCCGAGAATCATCGGCGGACGCAATGCCCGGAGAACCA
>NZ_JFHJ01000402.1:0-764 GCF_003666285.1 Mesotoga sp. HF07.pep.5.2.highcov
GATCATCCCGGGAAGTGATGCGCCGAAGAACATCGGCGGACGCAATGCCCGGAGAACCATCCGGGGACGCATGGCTGGCTTCGCCAGGAGGGAGAACCTCTCAAGAGCCAAGACGTTAGGTTGTAAGAACCAACTCAATTTGTCATCCTGAAAAGCTCCTGTTCAGGATCTGGTCTTTGATCTTAACGAAGGACGGGTCCATGCTCTTGGACGGTCAACGGAGGACGGCTCTTGTATGAACCATAGTGGTATGGAAACGGGCAGGGTACTCCTCGTCCCCCGCTGCTGGGAACCAGGTTGCGTGAGAACCATAGTGGTATGGAAACTAGTTAATTACGCTGAACTTATCAGCTTCGTATTGGTTGCGTGAGAACCATAGTGGTATGGAAACTTTTTACCTGTTCCTTAACCTCTTTGATTTCCGCCATTTGTTGCGTAAGAACCATAGTGGTATGGAAACACATTTCCCGACGACCACCACACACATAACTATCAACAGTTTCGTAAGAACCATAGTGGTATGGAAACGGAAGAGATTGTGGGATTCTACCCATTTAAGGGCATCTTGTTGCGTAAGAACCATAGTGGTATGGAAACGGAATTCCTTACGCCCATCGTTGGACGACCCGATGACAGTTGCGTAAGAACCATAGTGGTATGGAAACGTTTTAGAGGATAAATCTGTTTGTGATATCTCGACCTGTTGCGTAAGAACCATAGTGGTATGAATTGCTGCCTTCGGCAGGATGCTGTGCCGGGAAGAT
>NZ_JFHJ01000599.1:0-9040 GCF_003666285.1 Mesotoga sp. HF07.pep.5.2.highcov
TTTGAGAAACTCTGGATGAGGGCTTCTTCAGAAGGATGAATTTGCAGCTGGCCGAGAAGAAAATTGAAGTAGCCTATGAACCTGCCGAATCGGCGACGGTCTGGTCAAAAAAAGGAAAACTCTCCATTTGAAGCGCTTCAGGAGAAGGAGCCCCGGAATATTCACTCACAGTCTGCAGTGAACACTGCTGCTGAATCTCAATGACACTCTGCAAATCTCCTGGCTTTTCGCTATTGACAGCAGTCCTTACTACGCAATAAACATAATTTCCCTCGCTGTAGAAGACATCATCTATTCCCGAAGATCTCGCCTTCCCAGTAGGGGCCTGCCACCATTACTGTCACAGCGTCCGTCCCCGTGGTCCTGGAGCCCGCATATGCGAAATTGTGAGTGTACATATCTACAAGCTGCAGAGAGAAGTACCTGTCTTTAACTCCTGGAAGATCTACCACAATCGGTTCAGCCCTCAAATCTAGCCAGGCCGTTGAGTAAATAGTATCGTTGTTGGGCCGTACAACTGTCTTGCTATCCGGTCCGAAAAGAGTCTTGATCCTGGTAAATGTGTTGAATTTCCCCGAACTTACGGCTTCTACATACATCGTTCTGTAATTCTCTAGCATAGGGTAAGCGAAAATGTATGCGTCCTTGGCCAACGAGTTTGCTTCGGAAGGATCCGTGGTGAGTTCCTGTTGATTGGAGAAAACAACTGAAAACAACATCAGGAAAGCTAAACAAACAAATAACAGCCTATTCGAAATCATGCAGAAGCCTCCTCTCTGCTTTTAGCAGCGGTGTTTCGTACTGAAAAAGAACCTAAGATCTGATTCTTTCCACGCTATAAACCGTACTTGAATAGCATAATGTTTTCAGTGGCAAATTCCTATGCATCTGAAAGAGGGTATTCATAATCATTCAGTAATAGTCAAGAACTTCTTGTACCAAAGAACCTTCTTATTTTCGCAGAACCTATTTCCGTTTTTTAGGAAGAAGTGGAATTCACTCTCCTAACGCTTTGGCCACCTAAAATCTCCTGTTCAGAAAACCCGGAATGTAAAGTTTTTCCACCGCCCGGTCAATCAATAAGCAAAACCCAGTCCCGGACTTTCTTCCCTTGAACTTCACTAAAGAAATGAATGAAAGTTATTAAAAGAAACTAATCCTGCACACACACTTCAAAATGTCTGAATGAATATAGTTGGGTTCCATAATCTTCTGGGTTTGTAAATGCTCTCCAAAGCCAAAGGTGAAAGCGCGGCAGTAGTTGTGATATACCGTTTCCAGTTCATCGGACTTCCGATGGTTAATATATCGTGGCTGGATATTCAAACTCAACTGATGGGGATGTCTGCGGTAACCTTAATTCTAGCTGCTTCCGGATTGCGAAACTGGATGCAAACGGCAATATCATACTACAGAAGTGCCTTAGAGGAAGCGGATATGAAGAGAACACTTTAGTTTTTCGAACATCCTGCGGGGATTACATCATTGCCGGCCAAACAATGTCAAATGACGGAAATGTCTTGGGTAATCAATCGGTAGGAGCCTGTGTTGCTGGATAGTAGCAGTGGATGTTGCCGTCAATTTCCACCGGTAGAAATGCCTCGGCGGGAGCTGCTCTGATGACGCCAATGAGGCAAATGCTGTTCTGACGGGGGAGCAGTAATCGTTGGCCAGACAGTATCAAATGATAGAGATGTATCGGGTAACAAAGGACAGATCGATTACTCGATGGTGAAGATTGACTGCCTGGAATGGCAAATCGTTTATAGCAAATCTGAAGCCAGTCATCGGATGAAATCACTGAGTAATATCGGTTCTTATTGTTTTGAAAATAAGAGCTTATTCTGACTATCTCACTAGAGATAACGAGTTTCATACATAGCTATGTCAAAATGGGCGCGGCCTAGAGAGCTCTGCCTATTTCTTACATCGTAGTTCCGCTCCACTTGACCGATCTTCGAATTGGAGACAAGAAGTGGTTTAAACAGATTGGTCTTATCACGGAGAAGAGTTGTTGACAAACTGGGCTCGAAACCATTACCCAGAGCGATGCCCGGAAATGCTTGATAGCCTCAATAAACACTCTTCAAACAAACATCCTCGTCGAGACGGTTTTTGCCCGTGTTTTAAGGATAACAGTCAAATTTGAAATGATTAAGTTAGATTATATTAGAATATAGCGGAAAATAGTGGAAGGAGGGAAATGAAAATGGTTGTTATGGATGGAAGGAAGTATTATGAAACAAAAGAAGTGGCGGAGATCTTTAATTGTACGCCCTGGACTGTAAGAAAATGGATAAGCGAGGGCGCGCTCAAGGCAACTAGAATCGGCAAGAGGTATCTGGTCGACGAATGGACAATCCAGAAGAAACTTGATTGGAATGCAAAGGGTGGCGATGAAGAGAGATTCTTGACCGTAAGAGAAACAAAGAAAAAGTCAGAAAGCCGTGAAGTTGCTGAATCCGGATTGCAGACGGTCAGATTTGAGAAACTTTCCGAGGGAAGGTATGCAGTCTTCAATGAAGAAGGGTTCCTGATCGGAACCCTGATAATAGACAAATAGCGTAAGAATCGGGTAGAGAATGGTTCAGGATCTTTTTTGCTCTCATGCGGAAAACATCAACGGATTTTGACTACCGGTTTGGCACCAAGGGTAATTTTCTTCTTCCGTGAATCGCAAGCAGCGCATTGCTTATAAAAATGAGTAGAAAGCGTTTTGCTTTGCTAAAGCCAACTAAGCTTTTGGGAACGATCACCGTATACGCTGCATTGCCCCAAAGCAATTTCTGATCGAGCAATTGAATGTAATATGCCTACTTAAGCGAGAAACAAACTACCAATTTGAAATACGAGAGAAGCAACAATGAACGCAAATACAGTTGTGTAAACGGCTGTAAAGAGAGCCCATTTGACTCCAGCTTCCTCCCAGATTGCGCCAAATACCGCTACGCATGGCATGTATAGCAATGTGAAAAGCATGAAAGCGTACGCCGAGAGTGGTGTGAAATACTCACTCAAGGTCAGTTCGAGGTTTCCTTCTCCTACCAGCGTCTGATAAGTCCCGACCACTACTTCCTTTGCGAGAGCTCCCATTAACACTGCAACCCCGCTCTCCCAGTGATCAATTCCCATGGGTTTCATTAGGGGAGCTACAGTTGAACCAATTACGCCTGCATAGCTTTCTTTGGAGCCATACTCCACCCCAGCGGGGAAGGTTGCCAGAGCCCAGATCACCAGGACAACTATGAAGATAATGGTGCCGGCCCTCTTGAGAAACATAAGGCTCTTGCTTCCCGCAAATCTCAGTGTCTCTTTAACCATTGGCGGTCTGTACGGCGGAAGTTCAAGCACAAAAGGCGAGCTTTCCCCCTTGAGGATCGTACTCTTGAATAACATCGCCATTCCAATGGCGGCCGCTATTCCGATCACATAGATGCTGAACACGACGGTGCTCTGGTGTTTTGAGAAGAATATACCGGTGAAGGTAAGATAGATTGGCAATCTCGCGCTGCATGACATAAAAGGAGAAACAAGCATAGTGATCAGCCGGTCCTTTCTCGATTCAAGGGTCCTCGTAGCCATAATTGCAGGAACTGTGCATCCAAATCCGATTATCATAGGTATGAAAGATTTGCCGTGGAGCCCGATCTTATGCATCAGCCTGTCCATGACAAATGCAGCCCTGGACATGTACCCTGACGATTCGAAAACCCCGATCATGAGAAACAAGAAGAAGATATTAGGAACGAAGACCATAACGCTTCCCACACCACTGATAATTCCATCCGAAACAAGAGAAACAACTATTTCCGGTACGTTCCCGGCAAGTAGAGAAACTGCAGATTCAGATAGCCATTCGAACCCAATCTCTATCTGTTCAAGAAAGAAATTCCCGATGGTAAAGGTTACCTCAAAGGTCAGCCACATTAGAAAGAAGAATATCGGAATTCCAAGCCATCTATTGGTGAGTATCCTGTCAAGTTTATCTGTGAAATCGACCCGACCGGTGTTTTTCTTCACAAAGTTCGTGTAAATCTCTTGAATCGATCTGTACCTCTCCTGGGCCATTGCTATAGAAGCGTCTCCAACAGACTTTTCGAGGTCTGAAACGATTTGATCGACTGCGCCCTTTGTACCGCTTGAAGCTCTTTCGAGTAACGTTCTGTACTCTGGGTCTTTTTCAATGAGTTTTATGGACAACCATCTTGGGTCAAGCTCACTGGAAATATCGGAGTGCAATACCAGTGACTCTATCTTCCTGATTGCCTCTTCGATTCTCTGGTCGTGGAACTTTCTCTCTGTTCTCGACGAGACCTTCCCCACATATTCGAAAATCTTGTCCTTAAGATCCTTAATGCCGGTGCGTTTCAGCGCCGATATCATGACGACTGGCACCCCGAGCTCTCTGGCGACGCCTTCCGTGTCAATTGAGATCCCCTGGGCCTCCAGCTCGTCCTGCATATTCAGAACCACAATGACGTTCATACCCATTTCTATCAGTTCGAGAGTGAGATAAAGGTTTCTTTGCAGGTTCGTACTGTCGATTATCGACAAGACCAGATCGGGCCTGCTGGTCACCAGATAGTCACGGGAGATTCGTTCATCTATCGAAAAGGCATTCAAGCCGTATATCCCCGGTAAATCGACGACTCTTGCCTTGATTCCGCCGAAGGAAAATACTCCTTCCTTCTTCTCTATCGTAACTCCTGGCCAATTTCCTATCTTTTGGTGCATCCCTGTCAGAGCATTGAACACCGCTGTCTTTCCCACATTGGGATTACCAGCCAGTGCGATATCGATAACGTCTTCTTCTACCAAAACGCCCTTTGACGGCATTGTTCTCCTCCCCTCCATCTACAAAGCGGACTCTTTCGTCCACTGGTTCAACTACTATCCTGCTTGCGAGAGAATTGCTCAGACCCATCCGAGACTCCCCTATTAGAAGAATCAACATTCCCTCAGCCGAGCCCCTCATAACTTCAACAACAGCGTTTTCGATAAGACCAATGCTTCGCAGTTTCGATCTCTGCGTTTCGCATCTTGAAAGATCAACTATTCTGCAGCGGCCCCGTCGCACGTTGCTGAGAAAGAAACTATCAGATACTCTCGACGACAACGGCCCTCGCCTCCTCCTTACGAAGACTGAGTCTGTATCCCCGCACCTTTATCTCGATAGGATCACCCAGGGGAGCGATAGCCTCAAGCGAAATCTCTGTTCCAGGAAGCACTCCCATGCTCAAGAGACGTCTCTTCAACTCGGGATCGCCCCTGATGGCTTCGACCCTGTAGACCTTTCCGCTTTTTTGTTTGTCCAGAGTTCCTTGTGAGTCCTTTTCATAATCTTCAACGTAAGTCTGCATCTTTTTGAGGAGCTCAGGGTTTTCGGCGAAGAACCTCGTTACGGCTTCCATTTTCGTCAGCAATTCCTGATTCAGATGATGCTCGAGACCATGTGCAAGTTCGCCTGCTTTGCTACTCTCGATATACAGAACTTCTTCGAGAAAAGTCTTGAGAGAGTTGTGCTTCTCGAACAATAGACTGGCCTGCATCAGTCCTGCCTGAGTGAGTTTAATGTAACTGTACTTTTCGTAGTCGACGAGTCCATTTTTGCTGAGCTTCTTCAATGCAGAAATCACCGAGGAAGTTTTCACCCCAAGGATCTCAACCACATCTTTCACACGTGCAAAGTCCTTTTCGATCTGTATCTGGTACACAGACTTCAGATAATCCTCCAGGCTCTCTGAAATAGTCACTGTGAAACCACTCCTTTACATATGAAGATAAGATAGACATATCTACCATTATAGTATATTGTTATACTCCATCGTTGTCAAGACATCGAGTAGATTTAATTATCGTGCATTACGGGGGAAGAATCACCTCGTTGAAACCGTTATCAAAGGGGGCATCGGCTCCTCATCGACTGGGTTAGCGAAGTTCGAAGGGGCCCGTGTAACGTCGGGCAGGGACGCCCGACACTACGAACAGGCTGGGAGCCTGTCCTACTACGTTGATTTGGTAGCGCTGCCCCTCCTTAAGCAACATTGTTTGGTTTATGGTACACGAAAACCACCGTAAATAATCACCACGAACTTCTCCGAGTGGTCGGCGACTCTCTCCGGATCAGCGTGAATCTCAAGAAACTTTGGAGGCTATATGAGTAAAAAAATTTTGAGGCAGCGTCACCGGCTTCGGTAACATCTACTTTTGAGATATCACGTTACAAGCCCTCTCTTTTGCGGTGGGCAGGTGATACATGAGCACCGCGAGGATGACCCAGACGAAGTCGAAGCTAACCCATAACACTGGACTATTCCAAAAGTCGCTTGGCATTTGCTCTTCCCTTTTCTACTTTTTCTCAACCTGCTCCCTAAGTTCAGAACCTTCAGGGGACTTCAACCATCAAAAGCCCAGCAACCGTCCACCCTGATAGACGAAAAATGTGATCAGGCTGGCCATGACCATCGGCACGGCCAATCCCATCAGCGTCCACTTAAGGCTGCGAGTCTCCTTCCAGGTGGCCCATACGGTGACCAGGCAGGGCAGATAAAGCATAAAAAACACTAGGAACGAGTAGGAGGTCAACGGCGTCCACACTTGGGGCAGGTAAGCCAGCACCTGCTCCGACTCCGCCAGGCTGGTTTGAAGGCCATAGGTCATGGCCAGAGCGGGCACAATGATCTCTTTGGCCGGCAGGGCGAAGAGCAGGGCAGTTAGCATTGCACCGGAGAGCCCCCACGGCCGGCCCAGCGGTGCCAGTCCATGCACTAGCCAGCCGATGGCCGTCTGCTCAAAGGGGACGCCACGGGGGATATTGCCCAGGACCCAGATGAGCAGTGTGGCCGGTGCCGCGAACTCGACCGCCCGCCACATGGTGAGGGCCACCCGGTCCCAAAGCGCCCGCCATATCACCTGCCAAAACTGGGGAAGTTTTCACTCCGAGGATCTAAACCACATCTTTCACACGTGCAAAGTCCTTCTCGGTCTGTATCTGATACACAGACTTCAGATAATCCTCCAGGCTCTCTGAAATAGTCACTGTGAAACCACTCCTTTACATATGAAGATAAGATAGACATATCTACCATTAGTATATTGTTATAGTCCATCGTTGTCAAGACATCCCCGGAAGCTTTTTC
This sequence comes from Mesotoga sp. HF07.pep.5.2.highcov, assembly GCF_003666285.1. Classification (NCBI taxonomy): domain Bacteria; kingdom Thermotogati; phylum Thermotogota; class Thermotogae; order Kosmotogales; family Kosmotogaceae; genus Mesotoga; species Mesotoga sp. HF07.pep.5.2.highcov. The sequence continues at coordinate 7,140 of NZ_JFHJ01000599.1, forward strand.
AGGAGCTTGAAGTACCCAGTGAGCCAATTCTTCCTGCGAAGCAAACAAGGCTTGAGCAAATACCGAGGCGAAAGTGAAAGGAAGCGTTTCTATCCGGGGAAGACATGAAGCCTCATACGCTCGGGTCCGACACCACACAGACAGACAAAACGCATGAATTCGTCACCCTGAAAGGGTTCGAAGCTTGTGCAGATTGTGAGAGTGTTACCAGGCCCTTAGCATGATTTCGAAGAAAGTCTCAGGCGCTTAAGGTTCTGATCTGTAAAAGAATTCACGCTCTTTACCTGTTAGTTAGTTATTTGGCCTTGTTATTTCACCTCTGTCGATGAAAGAACACCCGGGTTTCATTCGCTCCTGTACGGCCCTTATTTCGTTAAGGTAAGTGAGAGTCTTTACTTGCTGATACGTACAAACCGAATTCTGACCCCGTTTTTTTAACCCTCATTACGTCATCCCGTAGAACCTGCCCCAATGAGCCTGCCCTGAAAGCCTGCCCCAATGAGCCTGCCCTGAAATGATCTTGTTCAGGGATTCTGTTTGGGGTCTCCTCTTCAGGGATTCTGTTTGAGTCTTCTCTTCAGTCATCCCGTAATGCTCTTATACGGGATCTCGCATTAGAACCGCTCTACGCTTAAAACCAAGGACCCGCTGAACGCTAGGAAGAGCCGTCCTTCGTTGTCCCGTCCAAGAGCATGGATCCGCCTTTCGTCAAGACCTAAGCCCAGATCCTGAACAGGAGCATTTCAGGATGACCACTGGCTACGCCTCTACCCTCATTCTATACCCTCTCTCTTTTGACAATACTCTAAGGGGAGAATATCATGCCCCGAAACATGTTGTATCATCCCGTAATATCCCCGCGCTTCATCCCGTAATGCTCCTGTACAGGATCTTGTTCTACAGTATTGCTCTTCCTCAATTGATCAATATAGCGTAGAAGAAAATTATCGTCGGAAAGATTCATGAATTACCTGGAAGACTTATGTATATATAATACAAAAAAACCGAGTCCTTTTCAGAGAAATTAATTGGAAACTAGAAAGGAAGAGAGGTATGAAGATGATTTGCTATCAATATACTATATAGTATAATACTGTAAAGTATAATAAGTAGGTGATTGCTGTGTTTGTTGGCAGAAAGAGGGAGTTAGCCTATCTCGAGGAGAGATTCGAAAGGGGAAAACCGGAACTGCTTATTCTATACGGCAGAAGGAGAGTTGGAAAGACAGAACTCACAAAGGAATTCTTGAGGAAGAAGCGGGGGATCTATTACCTGGCAGAGAAACTGCCTGAGAATCTTCAACTGAAGAAGCTCTCCGAGAAGGTTATTGAATTCTTCCACGAGGACATAATAACCAAATTCTCCAACTGGGAGATGCTCTTCAAGTACCTTGCCTCCAAGCACGATCGATACATACTCGTGATAGATGAATTTCCTTACCTTATAGAAAGAGAACCGTACATTATCTCGGCTTTTCAAAAGGGCTGGGACGAATACTTGTCAAACTCGAATGTCTTTCTCGTTCTCACGGGTTCGAGCGTCTCGTTAATGGAGAACAGTGTCTTGAGCTATAAGAGCCCTCTATACGGCAGACGAACTGGACAGCTTCTTCTAAACCAGTTTCCCTTCAATGAAATCGGCGCGTTCTTCGAGAAGAAATACGAATTTGACGATTTACTCAAGATATGGGGCACTCTTGGTGGAGTACCGTTCTATCTTGAGCAGTTTGACAGCGATCTTGACTATTACGGAAATGTCATGGAGAAGATATACAACCAGAACGAGGTGTTGTTTGCCGAAGCCGAGTTTCTTCTGAATGAGGAGCTCAGAGAACCGAGAAACTACTTCGCCATTTTGAGGGCAATCTCGCTCGGAAAGAGAAAACTGGGCGAGATAATAAA
>NZ_JFHJ01000471.1:0-4893 GCF_003666285.1 Mesotoga sp. HF07.pep.5.2.highcov
TTCCTATCCAGTTGTCAGAGCGGCAAAGAGTCTTGAAATACCCGTTTACATTCATGAACAAAACTCGATAGTTGGGATAGCAAACAAGAGATTGGCCAAATACGCAAAGCGGTTCTTCATTTCATTTGAGGAGAGTGGAAGAGATCTTGAACTTCCAAAAGAAAGGATTGTTTTTTCTGGAAACCCTGTGAGAGAATCGAAGATCACAAGAAATGAAGTAATGAAGAGATTCGATCTTCCGGATAATAAGCCCCTCATTGTAGTGCTCGGTGGAAGTCTTGGATCCGAATTGATAAATAGAGCGTGTGAAGGGCTTTACGAAGAGATTCAGAGCAATGATTGCGAACTCAGTTTTCTTCACTCAACCGGCGATGAAAGCTCGGCAATTTCGCTCAGACGGTTTCCTTTTGTGCGAGCCTTTTCTTATATAGAAGACCTTACAGACGCCATAGCGTGCGCGGATCTAGTTGTGTCAAGAGGAGGAGCTACTACAATCGCCGAGCTACAGTATTTTGGAAGAAAGGGTATAATAATACCGTGGAGCGGCGCGGCAGAAAACCACCAGTTTTACAATGCTCGCTCACTGGAAAGAGTTGGACTTGGTTATGTTATACTGGAAGAGAATTTGACTTCCACAGCTTTGAGAATTGCAATAAAGGAAATGTTGCATAGACAGATCAGCTACAAACCTCCAAGAAGACCAGTTGAGATTGTATTGGATAATATACTCCGGGAGGAATCGATTTGAAATATCACTTTATTGGCATTGGCGGAATTGGTATGAGCGGTCTGGCAATGCACTTAGCATCTGAGGGTGACCAGGTTTATGGATCGAACTATGAAGAAAATGAAAGAGTAGCTTACCTTCGGGGGAAGGGTATAGGTGTTTTTATAGGTCATTCCTATGAGAACTTCGAGAAACCGGATGTCGTTGTAAGAACGACAGCCATAAAACAGGGCAATCCCGAATTGGAAAGAGCTATCTTTGAGAGCGTTCCCACAATTTACAGGATGGAGCTTCTGAAGAGTCTTCTTTTGAGAGATACTTCTGTTTGTATAACCGGAACTGATGGAAAGACGACCACCACTGCAATGGTTTCAAAGATACTGATAGATTCTGGAAGAGATCCTACAGTCTTTCTCGGCGGCATTAATCCCATTTTGAAGGACGGAAACTACAGAAAGGGCAAAGACTTAATCGTCAGCGAACTGGACGAGAGCGACGGCTTCTTTGCTTCTTTCAAGCCCGACTATGCCGTGATAACAAATGTAAGAGGCGATCACCTCGAGCACTACGACAACTCATTTGACAATCTCAAGAACCACTTCAGATACTTCTCCAGAAGTGTGGGAAAACTACTGGTGACAAACGCCGATGATCCTGCTTCAGAGAGGATTTTCACGGATACTCTAACGTTTGGTAAAGACAGGGGCTACTACCGCTTCACGGATAGATCAACCGGAATAATGAATCAGACTTTCAGATGTTTTAGAGGTAATGAAGACCTTGGTCTTTTCAAGTTAATGATCCCTGGAGAGTTCAACGTATACAATGCCACAGCAGCCATTGCTTTAACCCATGAAATGGGGGTTCCAATTGAATCCATCAAAAATTCTCTTGAATCGTATAGATCTGTGGACAGAAGGTTCACGTTCAGAGGGCTCGACGATTTCAGAAACCTTTTCTTCTTCGATGATTATGCTCATACCCCCGATGAGATAAGCAATACCATTCGAGGAGCTCGAGAGTTCTTTCCCGGTAAAAATGTCATCGTGGTTTTCCAACCCCATAGGTACTCAAGACTGGTAAGAGAGAACGGCCGTTTCGCTAACTCCCTAAAGGACGCTACGGAAGTTTGTGTCTTTAAGCTCTACGAAGCCTATGAAAAAGGACAGTATGCGATTGACGAGACCGAGGTCTTGAAGGGTCTTAGCAGCTATGGAGTTCCTGCTGTCCACGCAGTTAACTACTCGGAAATACTTGAGTGGTTGGAAAAGAAGAGAGACGCGGTAATCCTTTTTCTTGGTGCGGGAGATATTACTGAAGCCTCAAAGATGAGCGTTCTCAAGCTTTGCGAAGCACATTAGTGACATTTAGAGTCTGACAGACGGCGCAGCCTGTGCAACCCACCCATCTGCAATCGCCGGTCGTCTCTTCTCTTAGGGCTTTTTCATATTCCTCGATAAAAAAACGTTTTGAAATACCAAGTGAAATGTGGTCCCAGGTAAGTTCATCCTGAGTAGAGTAGCCTTTCATATAGTCTTGTACGTCTACTCCCTCTGTCTTGAAGGCTTCTTGCCATATTGAAGCATCGAATTCCTCGTTCCACTCGTCAAAGATCGCTCCAGACTTGTAAGCCCTTAGTATTGCCCTGCCTACTTTTCTGTCGCCCCTACTTAGCACACCTTCAACTGTACTGCTGGATGGATCGTGGCAGCTGAGCTGTATTCCCCTTCCCGACAGCTTTCTCAAGATTCCAAGCCTTCTTGAAGCCTCTACCTCGCTAATCTGGGGTGAGAACTGGAACGGTGTATGGGGTTTTGGTATGAAGATTGCAGCAGAAACAGATACTTCTTTAAAACCGACAGCCTTAACTCTTCTTGCCAATCTGACTATCTCTTCAAGATCTTCATCCCTCTCGGTAGGCAGACCAACCATAAAATATAGCTTCACTCTTTGCCAGCCACTATTTTTGGCAGCCTTAACGGTAGCCATCAGATCGTCCTCGGAAACATTTTTGTTTATTACATTTCTGAGGCGCTGAGAACCTGCTTCCGGAGCAAATGTCAGGCCGGTCTTTCTTATTGACGCGATTTGTGAGGCTATCTCGACTCCAAAAGAATCTATTCTAGTACTGGGAAGAGAAAGCGCAACTCTCTGCGGCTCAAGTAAAGGCAGGATCTCTTCGGTCAGGACATCTATAGAGGAGTGATCCATTGTCGAGAGTGAGAGAAAGGAGAGCTCATCGTATCCCGTTGCCTTGAGTACCTTCTGCACGGATTCCCTTAGCTCATCGACTCCACGTTCTCTAACAGGCCTGTAAATCATCCCCGCCTGGCAGAATCTGCAGCCGCGATTACAACCCCGCATCACTTCCATGACAGCTCTGTCGTGAACGGTTTTCATGTAAGGAACCAGTGGAGAGGGGTCTATCTCGTAGTCAGAGAGGTCGGCAATAACTGCTTTGACGACCTTTCTTCTTCCTAGTGAAGGAACATAAACTCCCTGAATCTTTGATAACAGTTCCAGAAGTTCCCTTCTTCTGCCAGATCTAAGTAGTTCTATGTTTTCTCTTACTTCACTGCAAATCTGAGGTGTTACGGCCTCTCCGTCTCCAATGACAAAGGCGTCGAAATAGTCGGCCATTGGCTCTGGGTTGGTCGAACATGGACCGCCACCCAACACTATGGGCTCCGTAGTTCTCTCTCTCTGTAGAATGGGAATGCCTGCAAGTTCAAGCAGCGCGAGCACATTACTGTAGCAGAGCTCATACTGAAGCGTTATTCCAACGATGTCGAATTGGGCAGCGGCAGTGTATGTCTCTAATGAATAAAGGGGGATACGAGCGCTGATCATTTCGTCGATCATGTCCTTCCACGGAAGGTAAGCTCTCTCTGCATAGAACTCATCGGTTTTATTGAGCTCTTTATAGAGGATCTTCAGACCTAAATGTGACATACCGACTTCGTATGTGTCTGGAAAGGAGAGAAGGATACGCAGCTTGCCGTCTGGATCCTTAATGACGCGATTCAGTTCCTTGCCGATGTACCGGCTAGGTTTTCCGACTTTGTTTAGCACTCCCGAAGAGACTAGCCATTTCCTAATGTCGTCAGAGTTGATCATCAAACCGTGAATTCAGTGGAAATAAGAAACATCAATCTAACGAGATTGTCGTAGTCTTCCATCGAAATATGTTCCGTTTCGGAATGAAGATACTTAACTGCCATGGCGAGTGGAACCATCTTTGTCCCCTTCTGCTGGAAGGGGATTCCATCTGTTCCTCCGCCGGTTACCCCCACCTGAAGAGGAATATCCCTTTCTCTTGAAAACTCCATAAGTCGTTTTCCGAGACCGTAATCACCCAGTGATGAAGTATCCGACATTCTTAGTACCGGTCCATTCCCGGGCCTAACGTGACCTGTAAGCCTTGAACAGCATGCAAAAGAATCAACGGGAAAAAAGAGATTCGGCTTCAGCCTTTCGGATAGTGCCCTTGCTCCAATCAATCCGATCTCTTCCTGTACAGTCCAAGCAAGAACAATCCGTCTGTCGAGGTCGGTCTCCATAAGCATATCGAGAAGATCCAGAAGGGCAAGACAGCCAGATCTGTCATCAAGGGACCTAACTGCCACATATTTATCGTTAAGTATTGAGATCTGTTTTCTGAATACTGCGTAATCAAGAACCTCTATTCCCAGTGATGCAGTTTCTTCCTTTGATGAAGTGCCAACATCTATTACCTGGTTCTGCCAGGAAAGATCGGTTTTTTCTCGGAGATGGGGAGGTGTCATACCTATCACTCCATCTATGGACTCGCCGGAAGAGGTTATTACATCCAGGTGTCTTCCTACTAGAAGCTCATCGGCAATTCCTCCAACCTTCTTGAAGCTCAATGAACCGTCGGAATTCACACCAGTTACTAACAATCCAATTTCATCCATGTGAGCTGCAAAAGCGATTGATGAATCTCCGTTGCCTACTTCTAAAACAACATTTCCCAGATCGTCCACAAAGGGTTCTACGCCCTCGGGAAGCATCTCGATAATCTTTGCTCTAATCATCTCTTCTCTTCCGGTCATGCCCGGAACAAATACAACTTCCGTAAGCCTATCCAAATTCATGAAAACACCTCCCTAACAATTATAGCCTAAGGCCAAGAAGTTAGGAAGTTA
>NZ_JFHJ01000017.1:0-4940 GCF_003666285.1 Mesotoga sp. HF07.pep.5.2.highcov
AAACAAAAAGGAGAGTCAAAAAGACTCTCCTCTTGTATAACATCTGGGCGATACCTACTCTCGCATGCAGTTGCCCACATACTACCATCGGCCCGAGACGGCTTAACTGCCGGGTTCGGTATGGAGCCGGGTGTTTCCCGCCCCGGTATCTTCACCCAGAATATCTGCTCACTCAAGAGTACATAGGGAATTAAGGTAAAGGAATCGGATTATTAGTACTGGTCGACTGAACACTTCACAGTGCTTACATCTCCAGCCTATCTACGTCCTCTTCTCGAACGATCCTGAGAGACCTAGTCTTGAAGCGTGCTTCCCGCTTAGATGCTGTCAGCGGTTATCACTCATGAACGTAGCTACTCAGCTACTGCCGCTTGCACGACAACTGATTCACTAGAGGTTCACTAACCCCGGTCCTCTCGTACTAGGGGCTACCCTTCTCAAGTCTCCTACGCTCGCAACAGATAGGGACCGAACTGTCTCACGACGTTCTGAACCCAGCTCACGTACCGCTTTAATAGGCGAACAGCCTAACCCTTGGGACCTGCTCCAGCCCCAGGATGCGATGAGCCGACATCGAGGTGCCAAACACTGCCGTCGATATGAACTCTCGGGCAGTATAAGCCTGTTATCCCCAGGGTAGCTTTTATCCGTTGATCAACGGCCTTTCCACTCAGGGCCGCAGGGTCACTAGGGCCAGGTTTCCCTCCTGTTCGACCTGTCAGTCTCACAGTCAAGCTGGCTTTTGCCCTTACACTCTATGGTTGATTTCCAACCAACCTGAGCCAACCTTAGCGCGCCTCCGTTACTCTTTTGGAGGCGACCGCCCCAGTCAAACTGCCCACTTAGCAATGTCCTTGTTGTGCTCTCCACACTCTCAAGTTAGTACTCCGTTGTATAGAGGGTAGTATCCCACCGTTGGCTCCCCCGATCCTGGCGAACCGGGTTCTACGCCTCCTACCTATCCTGTACACCATACAACAAAGCACAATACCAAGCTACAGTAAAGCTCCATGGGGTCTTTCCGTCTAGTTGCGAGTCCTGGGCATCTTCACCCAGACTGAAATTTCACCGGGTCTCCTGTTGAGACAGTGCAGCGATCGTTACGCCATTCGTGCAGGTCGGAACTTACCCGACAAGGAATTTCGCTACCTTAGGACCGTTATAGTTACGGCCGCCGTTTACTGGGGCTTCGGTTCAAAGCTTCGCTTACGCTAACCTTTCCCCTTAACCTTCCAGCACTGGGCAGGCGTCAGACCCTATACGTCTTCTTCTCGAATTCGCAGAGCCCTGTGTTTTTGGTAAACAGTCGCCGCTGCCTTGTCACTGCGACTCCAGTCAGCTCTTAACCAACCAGAGTACCCCTTCTCCCTAAGTTACGGGGCTAATTTGCCTAGTTCCTTAACAGGAGTTATCCCGCTCCCCTTAGCCTTCTCAGCTTGCCTACCTGTGTCGGTTTTCAGAACGATTGGCTTAGTACTCAAACGCTTTGCGATGCTTTTCTCGACAGTGTGAACTCAACGTTGTTGCTCCCGAAGGAACTCCCATTCGTCCCTCACCCTCCCGCGGTGGATTTCCCTGCCGCGATCATCGGACTAGAAACTTGGACGCACTATGCAACTAGTACGCAACGCCTATCCTCCTGTGTCACACCCCAAAACTCATACTACGCCAGTACCGGAATATTAACCGGTTTCCCATCGGTTACCCCTTTCGGGTTCCCCTTAGGGTCTCGACTAACCCTGGGCGGACGAACCTTCCCCAGGTACCCTTAGGCTTTCGGGGGGAGAGATTCTCACTCTCCTTTCGTTTACTCATGCCTGCATTCTCTCTTGTGTCTCGTCCAACAGCCCTCACGGGTCTGCCTTCTCCCTACAACACAATGCTCCTCTACCAACAGTTTCCTGTTCCACAGCTTCGGAGGATAGCTTTAGCCCCCTTACATCTTCGGCGCGGTGAGTCTCGACTAGTGAGCTGTTACGCACTCTTTTAATGATGGCTGCTTCTAAGCCAACATCCTAGCTGTCTTTGACTCTCCACTTCCTTTAACACTTAGCTATCTCTCTGGGCCCTTAGCTGGTGGTCTGGGCTGTTTCCCTCTCGACTACGGACCTTATCGCTCGCAGTCTGTCTCCTGCACTTTGAGTAGAGGTATTCGGAGTTTGACTGGGGTTGGAGGTCGCCCCCCTAGCCCAATCAGTGCTCTACCCCCTCTACTAACCATGCAAGGCCGTGCTTAAACACGTTTCGAGGAGTACCAGATATCACCGAGTTCGGTTAGCTTTTCACTCCTATCCACAGGTCATCCAATAGCTTTTTACTGCTAACTGGTTCGGTCCTCCAGTGGGTGTTACCCCACCTTCAACCTGCCCATGGATAGCTCACCCGGTTTCGGGTCTATCGCAACTGACTTCCGCCCTGTTAAGACTCGGTTTCCCTTCGGCTTCTCCTATCTCGGATTAACCTCGCCAGTTACGGTAACTCGCAGGCTCATTAATCAAAAGGCACGCGGTCGCACTTTCGTGCTCCCACTTATTGTAGACTCACGGTTTCAGGTACTCTTTCACTCCCCTCCCGGGGTGCTTTTCACCTTTCCCTCACGGTACTTTTTCGCTATCGGTCAGCAGGTAGTATTTAGCCTTAGAGAGTGGTCTCCCCAGATTCACGCGGGATTCCTCGTGCCCCGCGCTACTCGGGATATATACAAGGATAGCCTCTAACTTTCGCCTACAGGACTTTCACCTTCTCCGGTCTATCTTCCCAGATAGTTCGACTAGCCTTTGGCTTCTCCCGGCCCTGTACGGTCAGACCCGTATATATCCCTCTACCCCTATATAGCAACGCCCGTACGCTTACACTATATAGGTTTAGGCTCTTCCCGTTTCGCTCGCCGCTACTCAGGGAATCTCTTCGATTTCTTTTCCTCTCGCTACTAAGATGTTTCAGTTCGCAAGGTTCGCTTCCTTTTCAGGATACCAAGTATCTCTACCTGGTGGGTTTCCCCATTCGGGCATCCGCGCTTCTATGGTCGCTTGCACCTACACGCGGCTTTTCGCAGCTGGCCACGCCCTTCTTCGCCTCCCGCTACCTAGGCATCCTCCGTGAGCCCTTTATACCTTTACCTTCCTTCTTCCTTTGACTCGCTTCTACTTCTTTACTCCCTATGTACTTTTCAATGACCAGATAACTTTTATTCCCCTGGTGGAGACAAGGGGATTCGAACCCCTGGCCTTCTGCTTGCAAAGCAGACGCTCTCCCAGCTGAGCTATGTCCCCTCACTGGTGGGCTCGAGTGGAGTCGAACCACTGACCTCGCGCTTATCAGGCGCGCGCTCTCACCTACTGAGCTACGAGCCCAGCTCAGGATTCACTCAAAGATGGATAGCAATCCTGTTAAACTCCTTAGAAAGGAGGTGATCCAGCCCCACCTTCCGGTAGGGCTACCTTGTTACGACTTAGCCCCCCTTGCCAATCCCACCCTAAACAAGCTCCCTCCTTTCGGTTAGGATACTCATCTTCAGGTGTTACCAACTCGGGTGGCTTGACGGGCGGTGTGTACAAGGCCCGGGAACGTATTCACCGCAGCTTGGCTGATCTGCGATTACTAGCGATTCCGGCTTCATGCAGGCGGGTTGCAGCCTGCAATCTGAACTGGGGGTTGGTTTGAGGATTTCCTCCACATTGCTGTCTCGGTCCCTTCTGTCCAACCCATTGTAGCGCGTGTGTCGCCCAAGATATAAGGGGCACGATACCTGACGTCATCCCCCCCTTCCTCCGCCTCGTCGGCGGCGGTCCTCCTAGAGTGCCCGGCCTTACCGCTGGCAACTAAGAGCAGGGGTTGCGCTCGTTGCGGGACTTAACCCAACACCTCACGGCACGAGCTGACGACGGCCGTGCACCACCTGTGCTGACTCCACACAAAGTGTGGTCGTTCCTCTTTCAATTCACTACTATCAGCATGTCAAACCTTGGTAAGGTCCTTCGCTTAGCATCGAATTAAACCACACGCTCCACCGCTTGTGCGGGCCCCCGTCAATTCCTTTGAGTTTCACCCTTGCGGGCGTACTCCCCAGGCGGTTCACTTATCGCGTTAGCTTTAGCACGGAAAGCTTTCCGCTCCCCACACCTAGTGAACATCGTTTAGGGCCAGGACTACCGGGGTATCTAATCCCGTTCGCTCCCCTGGCTTTCGAGCATCAGTGTCAGAACCGGCCCAGAAAACCACCTTCGTCACCGGCGTTCCTGCCAATATCTAAGGATTTTACCCCTACACTGGCAGTTCCGTCTTCCTCTACCGTCCTCAAGCCTGGCAGTTTCAACTGCAAGTCCGGAGTTGAGCTCCGGGTTTTCACAGTTGACATGTCAGGCCACCTACGCTCCCTTTACGCCCAGTGATTCCGGGTAACGCTCGCCCCCTACGTATTACCGCGGCTGCTGGCACGTAGTTAGCCGGGGCTTTCTAGTAAAGTACCATCCCTCCATGTAGCTTTCCACTCTACATGACATTTTTCCCTTACCACAGCAGTTTACAATCCGAAGACCTTCTTCCTGCACGCGGCGTCGCTAGATCAGAGTTGCCTCCATTATCTAAAATTCCGCACTGCTGCCTCCCGTAGGAGTAGGACCCGTATCTCAGTGTCCTTGTGGCCGGCCACGCTCTCACGCCGGCTAACCGTCGTCGCCTTGGTAGGCTCTTACCCCACCAACTAGCTGATGGTCCGCGGGCCGCTCCTTCGCCGATGCATTTGCACCTTTCACCTTTCGGTCTTATGCGGTATTAGCTGTCCTTTCGGTCAGTTATCCCCCTGCGTAGGGTACGTTCCCACGTGTTACTCACCCGTTCGCCACTCTATGTGTTGCCACATACCGTTCGACTTGCATGTGTCAAGCACGCCGCCAGCGTTCACCCTGAGCCAGGATCAAACCCTCCATCCATGACTCATT
>NZ_JFHJ01000473.1:0-4429 GCF_003666285.1 Mesotoga sp. HF07.pep.5.2.highcov
TTCCCCTCCAGTTCTTCCTTTATTGAGGGGTCGATAGGAAAGACCTCGGAGTAATGTACGTAGCCGACATCTTTTCTGGACATGGCGAACTCGTCTATTGCGCCCCAGCTGTCTCCCCAACCAACGAGAACAAGAGGCGCATCCAGGTTGAACTTCGCGGGTGCGGACAACTCGCCCAGCAACCCCTCCATCTTTTTCATCCTCTTATCGACCATTTTACTTCTGATCTCTAGATCTTCAGTAATGTATCCTGCCTCATCATGCTCGTCGGAATCGACTCTTACAGTAGCTTTTCCTCCGGGTATCGCTCTTGGGGAAATGCCGTTCTCCGTAATTTCGTATCTGCGATATTCCTCATTTCCTTCTGTGATAAATCTCTGAAGGAACTCCTCTTTGTGAATGGGAGCCTCTATTGTGGCCGAGGAATCTACTAGCGATTCAGTGAGAAGAATAATCGAAGGAATCTGATATTTATCGGCAATATAGAAAGCCTTTTCCGTAAGCTCGAATGTCTCTTTTGGTGTGCGCGGCGAGACCACATATTTTGGAAACTCTCCATGACCTGCATTTACTACAAAAAGAAGATCTTCCTGCGCCGTTCTTGTGGGAAGGCCGGTCGCCGGTGCGGGACGCTGAGCGTCTACCATGACCAGGGGAGTCTCGGTCATTGCGGCGAGAGATACACCTTCCTGCATCAATGCGAACCCTCCTCCAGATGTTGTTACAAGAGAACGTGCACCTGCAAAAGCTCCTCCTATAACCATATTTACTGCGGCGATCTCGTCTTCTGCCTGCTCGACTACTATTCCATGTTTTTCGGAGTTTGACGCAAGGAAGGTCATAACACCGGTTCCGGGGGTCATTGGATAGGCTGCCAGAAATTTACATCCCGCGGCGATTGCACCGAGGCCGGTTCCCTCAGTTCCGTTCATTAGGTAGTAATTATGTTCCTGTACATCGAGCCGGGGAATCTCGATTGGCAATGAAAGATCGTAACCTCTCTTCAGCGCTTCGAGATTGGCTTTAATTATCTCTTCTTTTCCAGAAAAGGTCTCTTCTATAAGTTTCGAGGGTATCTCCCTCTTGACATTGAAAAGACCGAGAATCCCACCCAGGGCCACGACATTCTGGGCTCTTGGCTCTCCCGCTTCTTTGGCTATCGACTTGAAAGGAAAGCCCATTGCTTTGACTTCGAAATCAAAGTCCTTAGAACTCACGTGGTCTGAATCGGAATCGTATATCAGTTTCGTCCCGTCGTGGAAGTACTGAAGCTGTGAGATAGTAGTGCTCTTACTTAGAGAGACGATAAGATCGAACTCTTGTCTCATCGAATATAGAGGAGAGTCAGAAATTCGAATTCGGTACACATACTCGCCGCCTCTGATCCTTGAATGATAACTTTTGTCGGTGAAGATACAATACCCATTTCTGAAGAGACTTAGCGCAAGCATATCCCCAATAGTATTTAGGCCTTGACCGGCTTCACCGGAAAGGGCTATTACAAAATCTCTCACATTAACACCTCCGTCGAGGTAAAGAAAGGCGGGAGTGATTCTCCCGCCTCATTTCAGTCGATTGGTTCGAAATCGTCTTTACTAGCTCCACATAGCGGACAAACCCAATCCTCTGGAACATCCTCAAAGGTGGTCCCGGGATCTACACCGTTGTCAGGGTCTCCAACTTCCGGATCGTAAATATAGCCACATATAGTGCATCTGTACTTCATCTTGCCGCCCCTCCTTAATCAGAACTCAACTCTCTTACTGCTCTCCCAGAGACCGTGAATGTTGCAGTAAGAGGTAGCGATCAACGAACCTGACTTCTCCAGTTTCACATTGAATACAGCCGTAGGCTGCGTTGTAACTGGAGTGAACTCGATGTGGCCAAGATGAGTCAAGAACTGGCCATCATCGTACATTACGTACAGATCAAACCACTTGATATGATGCTCGATAGTATTTGGGTGTGAAATCTCCTTACCAACCGTTATCTGTACATTAAATGCCTCTCCAGGCTTGACCGAATCGGGAATCTCAATTACCGGCACATGTTTCTCGCTTTTCCAGTCAGCACTCTTCACATACTCGCCAATTGCCATTAAATCCCCTCCTTTATCTAAAGCTGAACACAAAAAGAACAATCACTGCAGAGCTGCTCTGAACAACACGTACAGAAATCACAGTAATTATACCATATCGCTAATAATTGAAGTCTGTCGTAATCTTTCCAAAACCTCTAGAAGTATTGTTTATCCTTAACTCAAAAATGCCTTCGAAATCTGTCTTCTTCTATAGATTTCCCATTACCTCTGATAGAATAGGTTTAGAGAACGCTGGAGGGGTTTGTTTGGCGAGACATGACATAGTCAAAGCATATATCGATGAAGCCTCTGCTGAAGCAGTATTGTTCACGAGAAATTCCAATATACAGTGGTTCTTCGAAGGTGAGGTAGACCCAAGAGTTGACATCTCCACTGAACTCGCTGCTTTCTGGCTTCTGGTTACAAGCTCAATGGTAATTGCTCTATGCCCAAGATACGATGTAGATAGAATCAGAGACGAAGTTCTTCCCAAAGACGTGGAGATAATGGGCTTTGATGGATTTTCTAATTCCGTAGAATCTGTAGGGAGTATCTGCAGTAAGTTCTCGAAAGTTGCCGTCGATAGTGATCTCTTCTTCTCCTCTTCGAACTATGTTCCAATTGGCAAGAGCTTCTATGAGAAAACCCAACTTCTCAGTGAAAGAGAGATCCTGCGCCTGAGAGTCACAGGGAAACTTACGGAAAACATCATCTGCGAATTTGCTCCTGAACTCCAGCCGGGAATGACCGAACTGGAAGTCGAGAAAGTCCTTAGAGCGATATTTATCGAGTCGGGACTTGAAGTACCGACTCTTTGCATTGCATCGGACGAAAGAATCTCCAAATCGCCCTATCCAGTCTCCACTGCAAAGAAGATCAGTAGATATCTCATGCTGAGGGCAACGATCAGGAAGCAGGGGCTTTCAGTTTCTTTGAGCAGATATTTCCACTTCGGAGCAGTCCCACAAGAGCTTGAACAAGGACACGAGAGGGCTTCTGGAATTGCGGCAAAAGGAGCTGTAGCGATAATGGGAGCAAAAACTATGAGTGAGGTCTTTGAGGAGATAAAAAACGCTTATGCTTCTCTCAATGCTGCCGATGAGGTAGCGTATTACAGTCCGGGAGGCACAAACGGTTACACAAAGAACACCTTTCTTTTCGCTCCAGATTCCCAGATTACGATGAAACATTCCGCCACTTATGTACTCAACCCACTTATTGGGGGCGTTTTAAGCGAAGACACCGTTTTGCTCAATTCAGACGGAACTGCGGAATTTCTAACGCTTGGAGAAGACTTCCCGAAAGTAAAAGTCAGACTCGAAAGCTTCAGGGTCCACAGACCATGGATCATGATCATATAGCACGCCCCATGAGAAACGTTCCTAGTCCTTCAAAAGCAAGACCGTGAGAAAAGAACGGTTATTCGTTCCGACGCTTTGCGTCCAGACTCTTGGTTAGTTAAGGAGCGGAAGAGCCGTCCTTGGTCCTTCGTCCAAGACCATGAACCCGTCCTTCGGAAGAGCAAGAAGAGGAGAGGGGCAGACGCATAACACGCGAAACCGGGCCAGACGTAAAGAGGATCGTCAGTCCCTATTTTTGCTCAGTCACGGCCAGTAATGGCTCTTCCTAGCGTTCAGCGACCAGCGAAGAGCGGTTCTTAGAGATGCGAGATCCCGAGCATTTTGCCTGAACAGAGTCTTTTTAGGGCAGGCTCAACGGGATGACCTAAGAGATGCTCATAAGCGCAGGCTCCAAAGGATAATTGCAGAGTCGATCGTTCTTTTCACCACCCCAGACCCCATACCCTGTAATCGAACCCCGCTCTTCGCGTCATGCTGAACTTGTTTCAGAATCCCGATCTAAGAACCGCTGAGCGCTGACAAGACCCGTCCTTCGTCGCCCGTCCAAGATCAAGGACCCGTCCTTCGCTGAGACCTAAGCCCAGATCCTTAACAGCGCGCCTTTCGGTCATCCCGTGATGCTTTTGCACGGGATCTGGTCTCGAAAACACGGCAAAGACCGAGATCCTGACCAGGAGCATTGTCAGGATGACGTGAAGGGAGTAATACTGACATCCCGTAGAGTCTGCCCCGACGAACTCCTCTTCTGTCATCCCGTAGTGCTCCTGTACGGGATCTCGCCCAAACAACTGCTGTACGCTTAAGAACCGAAACCCGCTGATCGCTGCTGAAGGCTACGTTGAGCGTCAACGGTCCACCGTCCTCCGAGAGGAGCAAAACAAAGATCCCGAAACAAGCTCGTTTAAGAGCCGCTGGACGCTTGCTAAAATACGTTGAACGCTGCTGAAGACTAGGTTGTCCGTCAACGGTCCACCGTCCTCCGAGAGGA
>NZ_JFHJ01000238.1:0-1398 GCF_003666285.1 Mesotoga sp. HF07.pep.5.2.highcov
ACCAATAACCACTTGATAAGAGTCTTCGATGGCAGGGAGTTGAAAGAGCTTGTTATAGAGAGCCAAGAAAAACGGATATAGAGTCTCGGGGCTGGGGTATGCCATCGCCAGATGCGATTAGAAAGCCAGTCGGCTCCGCCTGGCAAGTCGCACTTCATGCAGCAGCCTTTGCTTCGCAAAGACCATTGCTGACTTCGCCGGGCAAAGAGCCGTGAACGCTGATAAAATAACGTTGTTCGTCAACGGTCCACCGTCCTCCGGGATCAATCAACAAGGCAAAAGTGATTTTACCTACGGCAGGAAGCGACGCTCGTTGGCGCGAGGAAAAATAGATTATTGGGCGCAATGCACTGAAGAACATCAGTGGATTCAAGGCTTCCTTTGGCAGGAGGCGAGGGCGACTGAGTCGGGAAGTGATGCCTGGAGGAACATCCAGGGAAGTGATGCCGCTTTCAGCGGGAGTCATTCAGAAGCCAGTCTGCTTTCGCAGGTCAGTCATGTTTCGACTGGCCAGTTCCGCTCGTGGGAGAAGAGCGTTCTTTAGTTTTTCCAACCGTACCTGCTACCCTCGACCCTGCCGCTTTTCGAAGATCCCGCCCGAAACAGTTCGGATCACAACGTGAGGGACTTCCAAGAAGTCATGGCGGGAATGATAGCGATGGTTATTCCGAAAACCGCTTCGCGTCACGATTCGAATAGTCTTTGAAAGAATACTAACATGACGACAACGTTTGGCAATTCCGAGAATGCCACATTCCGTCATGAACTTTTTTCAGCCCCCGATGGAGATGCTATGGAAAAACCTTCAAATTTGTGCAATCTTTACGCACAACGCGCAACCGATCCAAAACCGGGTCCCGAAACAAGTTCGAATGACTTTGTTTGTCTAGCTGTAAAACGTCGCATACCATAATCTGAACTTGCTTCACCATCTCAGTCCTTTGTCAAAACTGAAACGGTCAAGTTTTGGTCGAGTTAGTGTCTCCATTTAACCCATTTAGCTGATCTTCACTATTTCCAAGGTTGAGATATCTATCTTTCTTCCCTCGAGACTGTGAAAATACCAGCAGTCAGTGTCTGCGGAGTCGTTCCCGATGTTGTAGATCAGGTCCCAATTTAGCCTCTCAGTAAGTTCGCCCTTTTCAGATGATCCCAGAAAGTTAAAGACAAACTTATAACCATTGTCTGGACTGACTCTGAGAAGTTTACCTGCCGGCTTATAAACAACGCCACCAAATGCACTATTAGCCCAGAAAGAAGCGTCAAGCGAGAGATCTTCAAACCTATAGTCTATGCCGAACTCACTATCTATCCAATCTCTGGGGTATCGTCCGTGATTCACGAAAAACTCTTGAATAAGAGTTTTCAGTCCTTCGCTTATTTCATCGAAGGTAGATC
>NZ_JFHJ01000230.1:0-1686 GCF_003666285.1 Mesotoga sp. HF07.pep.5.2.highcov
GCATATGCAACGCTTATTGCCCCGCGATCTCTCTTCTTCAAATGAATCACCCAGACAGCTTTTTAGAAAACTAAAACGGCTTAAAGCCGCAAAACACACATTATTTCTGCATTAACTCTAACGGATAAATCTTGCAGAAACATTATCATTATACTGCAATTGATAGTGATTATCAAAAACTAATTTAGAACCAATAATTGTATCGTTTATGCCTATGCATTCGCTTGACTTTAATGCTCATTTTCTTTCCCTCTTCGTAGAGAAAAGCTCAGGACTGCTTCAAGTGAAACAAGTGATTTCCTCTCCGGGTATTTTTGTTAGGGAAAGGCATCTTCATGGGTAGAAAAACCTTGAGAGGCTCATTTTGAAGACCTCATTGAACAGGTATAAGGAAATTTCTCTTTAAGATAAGAAACTTAAAAGAGCTTTCACTGGGTGAGATTCCCGTGCTGATATGATCAAACCACAAAATTCAGCAAAGGCCTTATTTTTTCCAGTTCTTCTATTCCGATCCCTCGACTGAAAACCTTCAAGGTCACATTTGTCTGCCAGATCGCCAGAAATCATCTAGCTCAGATTGTTGTGCGGTTTTCTGGAAGCTCGAGAAGGGATAGGCATGACGAAGCGCATACTGATTATCACACTGCTGGTAATTCTCTTGACCTTATCTTCTTGTGTAAAAAAGGATCAGCATCTCATAACTCTTAATGCAAATCCTGCAGAGGTCTGAACAAGGGACCTCTTTGCTGTGGTTGCGAGACAGCCTTTGGGATTGATTGCATAGTTATGCGTGTTGGAAAACTGTCACCAGTTCTTACTTGCCTGGTGCAGAATACGATGTAAGACAGAGATCAAATGACACTTCAGCAAAGCTTTCCCTAACTTCATGCATGTGCTGCAGTATATCATCGAAGCCTTTATCGCTGCGTAAACTGGGATCTTTAATATCATATGACGGGTGTCACTAAAGAATTTTCGTGACCATCTCAATGATTGTTCATGTTTAGCCCCGCTCATTTTGCAGTTCACCTTACATTTTTAGTGTAGACTAATTTCATGGATATTTTGAAAAAGAAGTGGATGGCGGCCTTGACCGCGGTATTCTGTTCGGTTCTCTGGGGCAGTGCTTTTCCCGTGCTGAAACTAAGCTACGAGGAAATGTCTATAGCTCCGGACGACGTTTCAGCCAAACTTGTCTTTGCGGGAATTCGGTTTCTGGGGGCCGGTATCATGGTGCTCATGCTTTCAATACCCCTTGGTAGAAAGGGTAGAACAAGATTCGCGAAGAAGGACTACCTCCATTTGCTGGCGCTCGGGATACTGCAGACTTTTCTGCTATATTTCTTCTTCTATAACGGGCTGAGCTACACGACGGGTATGAAGTCTTCGATAATAATGGCCGGAGAGAACTTTCTCGTTATTCTTCTTGCCCATTACATATACAAGAATGACCGCTTGAGCTGGAAAAAGACGCTTGGTATGATACTGGGATTCGCCGGTGTTTTCCTTGCAAATTTTGAAGTCGGCTTCACTCTGAGCTTCGTATTTCTGGGCGACGGATTCATGTTGATCGCGGCGACTATCGGTGCATTCGGCACCATGTATGCCAAATGGATGTCAGCAAACCGTTCTCCCTTTCTCGTGTCGGGATGGCAGCTTTCGATCGGCGGCTTTCTTCTCCTGATT
>NZ_JFHJ01000174.1:0-7010 GCF_003666285.1 Mesotoga sp. HF07.pep.5.2.highcov
TCGTTCCAGAGAGAGGATCTGTTCTTCATACTCTTTCGAAGGACGGGTTCTTGCTGTTTAACGAAGGACCAAGGACGGCTCTTTGCAGCACTCAGCGGGTTTTTGCTCTTAAGCGTACAGCGGTTCTTACGATAGAGATGCTGAAACAAGTTCAGATGACGGGATGAGACGTTATCGAAATAACCAGCGCTATCATTCCCGTCATGACTTCTCAATCGTCCCTCTCATTGTCATCCCGAACTAGTTTCGGGATCTGATCTTGAACCAATCGAAGATGCGAGTTCGATGTTGCGGTTGAAAAAACTTGAGGCCGAGATTCTGAATCAAGTTCAGATGACGGAATGTTGTGTTCTTAAGATTTACTGAACGCTGTCACGGAATGTGATGTTTTCGGTAAGCCTGCCGTCATGCTGAAACGAGCATGACGAATTGAGACGTTTTCGAAATAACCAGCGCTATCATTCCCGTCATGACTTCTCAGTCGTCCCTCTCATTGTCATCCCGAACTTGTTTCGGGATCTGATCTTGAACCAATCGAAGACACCGGTTGGTTGTTGCTGGTTGAAAAAACTTGAGGCCAAGATTCTGAATCAAGTTCAGATGACGGATTGTGAGGTTTTCAGAACGATCTTGATCTTCATACCTCTGTCCTCTAACCTCTAGGTTTTTCACACCCCCTTGACCCTTCAGCTCGTCGACCGTCTTGAAGTATTCGTACTCCGGTACATTCTTGATTACCGCCTTTATTGAGTCCATGACTACTCCTTTATGTAGAGACAGACAGACTGCCTGCCGTTGTCGATTGCTCGAAACTCTGGTCAATTAACAGCGAAGCTCTTGTCGACCGTCTTTCCGGAAAGACTTCTTAGCCGGGGCTTTCTTGAGAAGACCATGTTAAGTATAACCCGTTCTAATATAAAAAAACCCCCGAACGAATCGAGGGTTCTTGGTCGGGGCAACAAGATCGGTAAATAGTGAGTTAGCAAAGATACCTCAGAAAGAATGATACCTCCTTCTCATCAAAATCAATCGTACCTCCCGAGATCAGAACTCTCAAGCAATGTTTCAACGGACAAGATAATGAGATACGCGGTCATTGCCGTCTCTTCATTAGAGCGACAGTATAAGGGAATCAAAACGAAGATGAAGAACGAAGGCAAGGACGTTACGGAAATGAATGCGGAGATGAAAGAGGCAGCGATAAGACTGCTGGAGAACCTAGCGGCTATCGACGAATACTCACTCACAGATCAGGACAAGGCCTCCCTGGGTGACATAGTAGAGGCGGCACTGGAGATGTTTATAAACAAAAGATGAAGAACGTTTCAGGGATTCGCCTAACGCTTCCCGACTTTCAAGGGAAAGACTTCACCTACGAGATGTACCCTGTGTATGAGAAAGACTGGTTCTCCCTCAACATTGCACTAGACGTCTCAGACTTCATAG
Organism: Mesotoga sp. HF07.pep.5.2.highcov; assembly: GCF_003666285.1. NCBI lineage: Bacteria > Thermotogati > Thermotogota > Thermotogae > Kosmotogales > Kosmotogaceae > Mesotoga > Mesotoga sp. HF07.pep.5.2.highcov. The sequence goes on from NZ_JFHJ01000174.1 coordinate 1,447, forward strand.
CGACGGCAGGAATCGAAGTGGAGCCGCCTGTGCGTTTTCATATAGGAATCGCTAAGAAGTGGCAATATCTGTTCGATTTCAAGCGCTATTTCGACCTGCTGATAGGATTTGAGTTTCGCTTTTGACACCTCCTTTTCCCGAAGATGACCCTTCCGTGTTGGGAGGGTCGTTTTTCTGCAGGTGTTGGAAACCAATCCTATTCAGTCAACTCTACGTAGATTTTCACAGCAGTATCAATATCTGTGTAGTCAGGAATAATGAAGCAAATGATAGTGTCAGTATGTTTCTTCGACAAGTAGGCAAATACTGGTGATTGCACAAATAACAGCAGTGGCTTAAAGAGGTAATTTCTATAAAGCTCTGTATCTGCAGCCAAAGTAGTTGTGGCTTTGTAAACATTGTCGATGTCCCAGAGGTCCGATTCTCTTCCGTCAAGGAAAATCTTAGCTAACGCCAAATACTGAAGGAGAATATCCTCAATGATTTGTGGATGCTTCTTGAATACGTCAAACGCTTCTTTGTTACTTAGCCCTTCCAGAAATCTCATGAAGTTTTCTAGCCATAGCATTTGTTCCTGTTCGCTTGACACAATTCTTAGATAGTAATTGTACATGTCTTCAAGAAACAGCGAGGGTTCTTCTACTCCAGGCATTCTTTCGCTGTCTTTGGGATATAGTTTCAGCATCTCGGCTCTCAAGGACGAAGCATTATAGTAGTAGTAATCATGACGGAAGGTCTTATCACCAATTTCGTCCAATATTGTACTGAAAGTGTAGAACCTCTCACCGTAACTTGTTTTCTCGAGAGCCACTTTCCAGTCGAAAATTTTCTCCTTATCTGCGGATTCGAACACCGGGGGCTCTTTGGAATCAAGCCATTCGCTGATCGCTTGAATCATGATCTCGTACTTATTTACTTCAGTTGCACCTGACGAGAAAAGAAGAACAGTTGTAAGTAAACACAGAAGAAGCGTAAACCTTCTCTTTATTTCTCCCCCTTATTCTCGTTTCTTTTCCCCCGAAATATCAATATGATACCGCATGTTACACTTCAGACAAAACTCAGATAACTGTTTGCGCTTTGTGTGTAAGATTTACCGCAGAACGATGTGACGTTGATGAATTTGCATTTTCTATCGAAATACGTGCAATCATATTGCTGAAAACCGCTTATCACAAAACGCGATTCTTTCTGAGCAATCCCTTTCTTGTTTTGGTATCAATGTAACAAGTGGTATATTGATCTTGTGAGGTCATTGTACAGCTTGCCGTGTGTTGCCTGAGTCTTAACGTCTTTACTTCGAGTGCGAGCCCTTGCCTATGGAGGTGGGTAATGAAGAAAGCAGTATTGTTGACAGCCTTCATTTTATTGCTGGCGATTCTTATGCTGGCAAGAAGCGGACAACTGGTACTGGTCGAAAAGGGAAGGTTCACGATGGGCGACACGTGGGGAGATGGATACGATAATGAAAAACCGACCCACCAGGTGACGTTCACCTACGACTTCTACGTTGGCAAGTATGAGGTCACATTCGACGAGTATGACGCTTTCTGTGAGGCTAGAGGCATAGTCAAGCCAGACGACGAAGGCTGGGGAAGGGGAAGCAGACCAGTTATTAACGTGAGCTGGTGGGATGCAATAGCCTATTGCAACTGGTTGAACGCGAAATATAAACTCCCCAAAGCGTATGACGATGATGGTAATCTGTTGGACAAAGACGGAAGAGTAACTGCAGACATAACGAAGGTAGTTGGGTACAGGTTGCCTACCGAAGCCGAGTGGGAATACGCGGCCAGAGGAGGAAATAAGAGCGAGAACTACAAGTACTCCGGAAGCGATAATGTTGGCTACGTTGCGTGGTACGATTCGAACTCGGAGAGTAAGACGCACGAAGTAGGGAAAAAGTTGCCTAACGAGCTCGGCATATACGATATGTCTGGAAACGTATGGGAGTGGTGCAGCGACGGTCATATAAACTACTCCGGCTGGGCGGATACGAATCCAATCATGTCTTTACTTGCTCGCGGCCGGGTGCGTCGTGGCGGTAGTTGGGTTAACTTTGCGACGTACGCGCGTGTAGCGTTTCGCAGCTTCTACAAACCTGATTCCATGTACTACTACCTGGGGTTTCGTGTTGCAAGGAAGGCACCCTGATTACTAGTATTTTTACGTTCTTATCCTTTGCTGTGCCTCCAATCACCCAGGTATGGATGAATGAATGAGCCCAAAAGCTAGAAGAGTCACAGGAGAATTGGAATGTCTATGGCGTTCGAATAATTACGGTTCACTTTGGGACAGTTTGGGATTAAGATCATCTTCCGATGATTCTTGGGCATACTTATAAATCATTAGAGAAAAGAGCTGTTGGGTTGAAGTTAGCTTAGATAGTATCTTTTGGAGAAGTTTCTAAATGGCCAAAACACGAACAATGGGGCTAATTTGACAAGGAGGTTATCTTGAACTTCAACAAAAGTGTTTTTGCTAAAATTGGGTTTATACTGATTTTCATAGGAATTATTCTTCTCCTTATTGGATTTGCCATACCCGTTTTCATATTGTTATCAATAATGTTATTTCTACTCGCAATAGCACTCTTGTTATCTTCTCAAGACTTTCCAACTGCAGAACAATGCCTTACTTTTGCAGAGAGCAAGCTTCATCCTGGGGAAGTTGTAATTTCCTCTGTTTTTGTTAATCGTTTTATGGAGGGAGTTACTTGGGACGGTAAAGAGGTGAGAGGGTATGTGAGATATTTTTTTGTCTTCACGAACTATTTCCTGCGAATGTATTTACCGAAGCAGAGATGGCCATGGCAAAACGAAGAAGTTCGGTTTTCTAGAGAGGATACTATGGGTTGTGATACACTTGTCAATTACACATTTACCAACCCTGGTTCAAGAAGACAAAACTTTTCTATCAACTTCTGGACAGGTTCTGTTGTCGGGTATACTGAAAAAGAGGAAGATGCTTACCAGCTTCAGCAAGCAGTAGATCAAATTCTTCAAAGACAACGAATAGGTGTTAATCGAGGATCAACTAACCTATCTCAGGAAATTGTGGAGTTGAATCGATTGATGGAGGAGGGATTGATTACTGAAGATGAATTTGGGAGGGCAAAAGAACTTTTCCTGGGAAAACCCAAAGACGATCGTGATTATGTAGTAAAGCTTCTGAGAAATCTGTACGTGCTTTATAAAACTGATGTGCTTTCTGAATCGGAGTTCAATATGAAGAAATGGGATATTCTATCCAGAAACAAGTGATTTGTATCTTACCTTGTAGTTTTAGATAGAACAATCTCTTATTGGGAGGAAGAGAATTGAAAATTGCGAAGTTTCTAGTAATAAGTATATTGATGTTCGCAACTTCAACGTTGGCAATCACAGAAACTGTAATGCCTACTATTCAGAGAGTTTTGGATACTGAAAGACTTATAAACGCGGACATACTGTTACTGCGAAACGGGGATAAACTGACGGGCACTGTCCTTAACGAGAGCTTCTCCATAAGAACCTCCTATGCCCAAATAGCATTAGAGAGCAGATACATTGCCGGGATAAACCTCGAAGGAGGGGCTACCAACACAGAATTTATATTAACTATCAACAACAACCGCTTTTCAGGGTTAATAGAAGATGCATTCATAAGCTTTAAGCTTACGAGTGGGCAACTGCTAGAGATAGGGCATGAGCACGTGCTGAAGATAATCTTTCGGCAGAGACCACAGGAAACGGCTGGCATGAAGTGGAGGCAGTTCATGAAGCTCAAAGACGGAGACTACTTTCACGGACAAATAATCACAAAGGACATAACGATCTCCACAGCTTACGCGAAGATACTGCTCGACTTCGCTACAACCGAGTCGATAACTCTCATTGGGGACGCTAATCTACTCACCACAGTGAAGATGACGAATGGGGACACCGTGCAGGGGATACTCGAGACGGAGGACATAGAAATCGCGCTTGACGTGGGATCGGTGATAGAGGTTCATCAGGATAGGATAGACAGGATATTTTTCAAGGAGGGCTACTACGTGCCAGATAGCATCATACCCTCGATCGTCACAAGCACTTTTGCACCGAAGGGGAATTTCATACTTGTCGAGAAGAACAGTTTCACTATGGGAGACACCTGGGGTGGAGGAGATAGCGATGAAAGACCTATACACATGGTGACGTTCACTTACAACTTTTACATAGGCAAGTATGAAGTCACATTCGACGAGTACGACACCTTCTGCGAGGCTACTGGCAGGAGTAAACCCAGCGATAACGGGTGGGGAAGAGAAAATAGGCCAGTTGTCAACGTGAGCTGGAACGATGCTATAGCTTACTGCAACTGGCTGAGTGAGAAAGAGGACCTTCCAAAGGCGTATGACAGTAGCGGGAATTTGCTGGACAAAGACGGAAAAGTGACGGCAGACATAACGAAGGTACTCGGATACAGACTGCCTACTGAGGCCGAGTGGGAATACGCGGCCAGGGGTGGAAACAAGAGCAAGGGATACAAGTATTCCGGGAGTAACAGTGTGGATGATGTGGCCTGGTACGATCCGAATTCCGGAGAAATGACTCAAGAAGTTGGAAAGAAAACGCCGAACGAACTTGGACTTCACGATATGTCTGGAAACGTTTGGGAATGGTGCAGTGACTGGTATGAAGCTTACTCCAATTCGGCGCAGACGAACCCTTACAATACCAGTGGTTCCAGCCGGGTGGTTCGTGGCGGTAGCTGGTTCCACTTTGCTTCGAACGCACGGGTGGCGAGTCGCACAGGCTCCTCCGCTACTGGCACGGACCGCAGCCTTGGGTTCCGTATTGCAAGGACGGAGCCCTGATTAAACTAAATCGATGATAGTTGCCATGAAGTGGGACTATCCGACGCGTTTCGTGGAGACTACACCCTTTGTTCTGTTTGCAATCCTTACTATGTTGACTGGCAGCCTTACTTCTGGAAGGAATAGCTAGATAATATATTCAAGAAAAGAAACCTCATTTTCGAAGGTGCTTTCTAACAAAAGAAAAGGCGCGACCTCAGTCGCGTCTTTCCTTTATAATGGTGCTTTTCGCTAGCATCGCGGTGCTAACAGGTGGTCGGGGCAACTGGACTTGAACCAGCGACCTTCTGCGCCCCATGCAGACACGCTTCCAACTGCGCTATGCCCCGTACTCGAAGATTTTATCACAGTTGGGATAACCTTTCAAGAGCAGAACGACGCCCAGGGCAACTTTAGGATAATTAAAATTGGCTCTGCAGGCTACTCTCGGACCTCGAAGGTCAGGAAGTCGATCTCGATGCCGCCGCTCTCGGAATCATTCAACCTGAAGTCGTAGAATCCGGCATCCCATGGAGCGGTGAATACTATCAAACCGTCTGCCATGCCACCGACGTAAGCATACTGAATGTCGTGCAGGTCGTTTTCCGACTCGCTTCCATGCGTAATATCCGAAGGAACGATTCCGATCCAGGCGTAAGCCCCAGTCCCGAAGTTCCAAAGAAGTAGAGATTGATCTCTTCACCGGGAACGAAAACAAGTTTTTCGAAACTCATGTACTTAGGTT
>NZ_JFHJ01000603.1:0-8537 GCF_003666285.1 Mesotoga sp. HF07.pep.5.2.highcov
CCCCCTCTCTTGATATCCGCTGCGAACATCACAGTCGATGTCACTAGGAAAACAACAATGAGAATTACTAGAACTCTTTTCATAAACACCCCTCCTTTACAGGTTTGTGACTATTAATATGATTATAGAGTTTTTCACAGACGGTTCCAAAGTCAAATAGAGTTCTTAAGAAGGAGGAGAAGCCGTTTATCGACCTTAAATCCCCGGTATCGTGGTTTTTATTATGATAATACATATATACAAAAAACTCATTGACGAAGCTTTGGAAGATTCTTCATGAAGTGGCAAATACCGTTACTCGCTGTAACTCTTGTGTGAGGGGGAAAGCCTCGAGGCAGGGCAAGAGTTAGGTGAAATTATCACATAGAAAGGCTTTATGTCTGCCTGAAGAACTAAAAGACTATGCCCAATCTATCGAGAAAGGCCTCCCATTCGTCGTAGATGAAGCGAAGTCTCCTGTCCAGGTAAGAAAGAGTTTTGAGGCGTATCCAGTCAGGAACGCCATAGTAAGCCTGGGCTATGGCCCCGGTTATTGCCGCAATGGTGTCGCTGTCTCCGCCCAGAGATACAGCAATCCGGACTGCATCTTCGAAGGAGACTGATTCAAGAAAACATTCGATAGCCTGAGGGACGGTTTCCTGGCAGGTCTCACTGAATTCATATGTGTCCCTTATTTCATCGATCTTGAAGTTAAGGGGATAGTAGTCCTCGGATATCCTGCTTCGAATTTCTCTCTTCGAAAGGCCATGGCGCGCAAGGAAGATGGCCATGACTTTAGCTTCGGCACCTTTGATCCCTTCCCTGTGATTGTGAGTGACAGAAGTTACCGCACCGGAGAGGCTGACAGCCTCTTCCTCTGACTCTGCAACGAAACCGACTGGACTGATCCGCATGGCGGCTCCGTTTCCAAAACTGTTATATGGTTCTGGACAATCGCTAAAGACCCATCTGCCAAACATTCCACCGTAACCGCAGTTCGGGTAGTCTCTGCCTATTTCCTGCATGTATTTTATGGCCAGCATTTGCAGCAGCGAGAGATAATCGCTGTCTGCCCTGCTCTTTATCCCCGATTTGTTTATACTTTTTTCGGTCTCCATTATTGCCTTTGCGACGGCTAGGGTCATTATGCTGTCATCTGTTGCAAAGCAATCTTCAGTGAAGAGTTCGAAATTCTTGTCACGGTGGTTATTGAATTCAAATCTCGATCCAACTACGTCTCCGGTAATCGCTCCAAGCATTGTACACCTCGTAAGCCATTCATTACTACCCAATGGATAGGTTAAGGGTTTCGGTTATGGTCGGCATCAAGACTGCAAGAACCGCAAGATATACGGGATACAGCCCAATGTTCACGCCGTTTGCAATCAGGCCAAACAGAGGGGGCATGAAAGTTGTGCCGACATAAGTGCTGACTTTCTGAATTCCAATAATTGCTTGCGAGTTCTCCCTTCCAAAATTCGATGGAGTTGCGTGAATTACTGACAGATTGGCGCAACCCAGTCCTATTACAATCAAGCCCCCCAAGGCGAAGATCTCGGACTTGAAGGGAATGCCCACAAGAATAGCTCCCACAGTCAATGTTGAGATCCCATAGCGAATCACTCTTTTATCCCCGAACCTGTCGACGATGAAACCATTCAAGAACCTGCCAACAGTAATTCCCGGACTGAAGAGCGATGAAAAGATCGCTTCGGTCTCAACATCCACTCCTTGGTACTCGACGAGATAACTGCTCGCCCATAGTCCAGCAGTTGTTTCTGGTCTGCAGTATACGAAAAATGCAATGAGAACAAACAGAACACCTCTTATCCTAAGCGCTTTGCCAACGCTCAAAAACTTCGAAGAGGTTTTACTTTCTCCATCTCTTTCACTCTTACCACTTCTCCAGAGGCAAAGGCCACTGAAGAGAACCAAGGTCAACACAATCTGGATAACAGACACCGCTCCGTGTCCTCTATGCTATCTCAGTTGTGTTCCAAGAAAATAACTCATTATATAAGGGCTTATGAAAGCCCCAACTCCCCAGAAACAGTGAAGCCGGCTCATATGTCAGGAGGCAAAGTGCAAGGCAACGTAATTGTTCAGTGCGGCATCGACGGCACCGGCACCGAGGCCGAAGGGTATAGCCCACAAACAGATAGTTGCAAATGAATTCGCAACCGAGAATCCAATGAGAGCAACTGCCGTCATACCCACGCTGAGCGACGTTACGAGGCCCGTGCCAAGTTTTCGATTCAACCGATCTGACAGGAGGCTTGAAAGGATCGCTCGGCCGGCAATGATCATTGAAACAATGCCTGCAAAAGATAGAGGAACTGCGAACGCTTTCCCCATCACTGGCCAGGCAGAGCCCAGCAGAGAATCCCGTAAGCCCAGACTGACAAAGGCCACGTAAATAATGACGAGTAAAAAAGAGAACATATGCTTCCTTTCTGACAAGGTAGAGAAAAATCTTCTCTCACTTCGCTTCTTCAGTAAACTACTCTTTCGAGGGAGCTTCGAATCCTGTCATTTTATGGAGCAAATACTCAAACGTTTCGAACAGAAAAAACAAAGAAAGGAGACTTTCCAGATGTACTAAATGCAAGTATAAGTTTCGAGTTGATTATAGCTTATTTCTTCATCGCCTACCATCCTTCTCAAGAACCACTGGTTGACATGCAGATAATCAAATCCAAATCTAACTCAAAGGGAAGCGCTCTTGGTCTCCTTCATCTCGACTTCGAGTAGATTTGTTTCCATGTATCAGCTCCCGCTCGAATAGATTCAATTATGATGCGTTACGTCCTTCTCAAGAACCACTGGTTGACATGCAGATAATCAAATCCAAATCTAACTCAAAGGGAAGCGTTCTCGGTCTCCTTCATCTCGACTTCGAGTAGATTCAATTATGATGCTTTGCGTAGCATTTTCTTTTGCTTCGAAGCTTGAAGAATCCGGAGGATTCTCACCGCAGAATGAAATGACCGTCTTTTCTATACCTTCAATGAACCCCTGAAGTTTCTGACACTGTAGTATGAATGGCGCCACCATGATAGACGAAGACGGTGCCACATCTTCGGTCACAGAAAAGAGCGCCCAGTTTTCTTATGCCCTCCGGAGTCTTCACCCAGGCGGATGTCTTTGTATCAAAGCTCCCGAAGCTCTGCAGCTCCCTATACTGAGCTTCCGTCAGAATCTCGATGCCCATTTTCTCGGCCATATAGATGGCACTATCGGACGGCTTGTCCCTTTTCATCGACTTCAGGGCCGGTCGATCGTAGCAAAGGCTTCTTCGCCCTGTGGGGCTCTCGGGTGAGCAGTCATAGAAGACGAACTCTCCCGTATCCTTGTCAACCCAACGACGTCGGGTTCTCCTCCGGTAATCTCGATCTCGTTCGACGACCGGAGCTTCTCGGGATTTACCTTCAGTCTTTCCCGGACAAGGACCCAGTCGATTGCCCTGTGACGACTCAAATTACTTTCGAATCGCAATCTGAACGACTCGATCAGCTTTCCTTGTCTTTAGAGAGACAGATCTTTGCGATCTTTCTCTTTCACAGTTTATCTCTCCTCGCTTCCAATGCTTTGTATAGGTTTAGAACAGCTGCCAATGCGGGCAACCGAAGACTGGCATCTACAAACAGTATAGCAGATAGAAGAGATCGGTTTTAAGAAAAAATCAATCCCACATGAGTGTGCAGTCAGAATCGACGTAGAGGGAACGGTTCCCACACTTCGGGCAGGGAAAGGATGCCAGGATCTTGCCGATTCTCTCTTCGATTGAGCCTTCATCGGAGTTATGATCGATTCTCTCGAGCGTTGATCTGCACTTACCGCAACGGTAACTGGGTTCAAAACTTTCATCGTCATAGTCAAGGTGAATGAAGAATCTGTCGAATAGCTCGCTACATCCTGGACATCTGTAGATGTAATGACCGTAGTCATCGGCAAGAACTGCGTTCTTACTTTCTATAAGCATCTTTATCTTCTCGATGGTCTTTTTCGAAGGAATGAGTGATTTCAAGATGGGCGACTTCGATTCAAGATTCAAGATGTTGTGTGGAGCGTACATCATTCCGACACCAATCTGGAGATTCTTCGAATAGTCGCATTCCTTGCATCGAATAATTATACCGATGCCCATAATAATTACCTCCCGGAGTGAAGTGGTTGGCTTAGTATGAGTCTTTCTAAATATGATAATAATACAAGAGTGAGTTCTCTTTTCTTCGAAAGGGATGTTGTGATGCTGCTCTTTTGGTGAATCATTGTAAATCCGCGCTTGAGAAATGAGTCCAGCTCTTGAAGTTCATACGACTCGATCTACCCTCGTTCTGAAAGAAGCAGTCTTACTTGCTATATTCATGAAGTTGCAAGCTTCTTTCTCTTTCGCTGAATAAGGTATATAGAAGTGAAGATGAGAAGGGCGGCCGCTATCTGAACCCCGATAACTGACATTCCATAAGCGAGGTTTGTTCTGTCACTTACTCCTCCAACAAGAATATTCGTCGTAACAGCCCCGACAGAGCCCGCTGCTGCAAAAATCGCCAAGACCGTTTCGCGGTTCTGCCTGTAGCCGGATACGATTATCGCCTGAAGCGTTGGAAATGTTCCCGAAAACCCCAGACCTGTTATGAAGACTCCAAGTGAAAGAAGAATAGAATTCCCCGCAAAGAAAGCTATAGAAAATCCCGCCAGAGATATCGTTCCGAGAACTACGAGAGTTCTCTGGAGTCCAAATTTGTCGACAACAACTCCAGTCACTATTCTGCCGACGAACAGACCAAGCGCAAGAATAGATGTTGTGAGACTGGCCATTCTTAACGGCAGGAGCTTCTCCTCGTAAGCGAAACTCGAGAGCCATGAGAAGAGACCCACCTCATAACCAACATACAGAAGCCCTCCAGCAGCCACGAGCCAGAACATCGAATCTCTCGGCAAAGTGATCCTTCGCTTCTCGACATCTGAAAGAGACTCTTTCGCAGCTTTCTTCCATACGGTCCATGATAGAAAAACCACTACAAGAAACAGCGCTGCAGCAATAAGGATGGGAACATTCCACATGTTTGTTTCGGTCAAGACAGCAGAAACTACCAAAGGAGCCACGATGCTCCCCAAAGCAAAGAAAGAGTAGACTGAATTCAGTACACCCCCAGTTCGCTTGAAAGCTAACTGCGAAACGCCGAGCGCAATGGATATCTCCGTTGCACCCAGTCCGAAACCAAACAACAGCCTTCCTATCAGAAAAGTATAGTAGGTCCGTGAAAGCGCCATAAAGATCACTGAGAAAGTTATACAGGAGATGCCGAGCGAAGCGGAAAGAAATGGCCCAGACTTTCTTGAGAGAGCTGCGGCAACAATAACGGCTACCTGATAGAGAAGGGATGGGAGACCAAGAACAAGACCTGTCATGCTGTGGTTCATCTCGAGTTCCACCGCGATTGCGGGTAAGGCACTGTTAATGGATTGGGTAGCAAACCCCATCATAAAGTAGAACAGCGATGCAACCACGATGAAGATCGATGTCAACTTCATAAATGCCTCCGGTAACGGGGAAGTCGTAATCAAACAAAATCAGTCTAGGTTTCCCGACTGCGAAGAGTGTAGCACACTTGCGGCTAGCTATGACGGGAATTCCGGAAAAAACAAGAAGCTACTCTTTGGTCTCTCTGATTAAGTCGTCGGGTGGCTACTGTGGTAATCATTGTAGGAATTTGTGTAAAACGGCGAAGAACTTCTTTGGGAGAACCTGTGCTGTGAAACATACAATGCCGGAAATATTCGATTCAATAACGGTTATCGAATTTTTAGACGGTGTTCACCGTCTTTGGGAGAAATCTTCCTCCCTCTAACTGGAACCTGAAACGATTCAAGTTCTCAATAATATGCAAACGGAAGGTGGGATTCCGAAACGCGGAAGGTCCTTTGAATCAAATGTTTCCAGTGGAATTGAACTTGGGTGGAAAAAGTGGGATCGTCTCCAGACTCATGAGACTTTATCCATAATTAATGCCCATGAAAACCATTTAGAAATAACCTGTACAATCGTGTATCTTAGAGAAGCTGCCGATTATCGCTCCTTCTTTGAACGCCTTCATGATTTGAGAAGATCCCCTCTGCCGAAACTGTTCCCCCACCGGCGTGGCCGACACTTAGATTGGCAAAGCCCGTGGCACTTGCATCTTCTGCGAAAAGATCTGTGACGGGAAAGAAACCTGTCTCTACCGGAGAGAACCTCTTGAATGCCTCATCCTGCCCAGGAAGATTGGGAATTCTATGATCTAAAGTATAATATCTCAATCGATAGCAGGCTCAAGTTAGCATGCAACTCTTGAGAAGGAGGGATAACTTATGGCTGGAAAATATATCAGTTGTTTGTTCGAAGACCTTGGAACCACTGGAGTTGCCGTGGGTGTCTTCAAAGAAAGAGAAGTGGTCCTAAAAGAGACTTTTGGGCTAGCAAATGAAGAACAGGGAATTCCTGTAAAGACTGACAGTGTCTTTCACATCGGTTCGGTGAGCAAGCAGTTCACGGCGATGTGCATTGCTTTGCTCGAAGAAAAGCATCTCGATGTGTCTCGGAGGATAAGCGATTTCTTCCCAGATCTGGGAAGCCATGCAAGTGAGATAAGAGTCTTCGATCTGATACACATGACAAATGGCCTCCCGGATTTATACAAGGTATCGCAATACATAATGGGCTTAAGAGAGAGTGACTATCTGACTTCGACAGAAGCGTACAACCTTCTAAGAAACCTTCGATGGCTCGAGTTCGAGCCTGGCAAAAGGTGGGCATACGGCAATTCGGGTTACTTCCTTCTTGGTAGATTGGTTGAGAAAATCACTGGATCGACATTGAATGAATTCGCAACAAGAGAGATCTTCTCCCCATTAGGAATGACGAACACTTTTTTCAGAGAAGACAATACTAGACTGATAAAGAATGTTGTTGATGGCTACTGCGAATACGACTACCTGCATTCCAAGTCTTTCAGATTACCTTTAGACAAATCGGTAAGGCTATCCAAAGCTCTCGATCTAATGGAGTGTACAGGAGCCGGTCAATTGTGGAGTACGCTTGATGATCTTCTCATTTGGGAAAAGGCTTTCCACAAGAAGATGCTTGGTGAAGATCCGGAGAGGTTGTCGGAGAAGATCATTTCTCCGGTAAAACTGAACAACGGCAACCGGTGCGACTACGGTTACGGCCTATTCTTGACGAAGAGAAAGGGTAAGACGACTGTAATGCACGAGGGAGGAAGCCTAGGATTTAACGCTGCCATTTACAGGATACCTGCCGAATCCCTTTCAGTTGTTGTTCTGGCGAATCGTAACGACTTCCTTCACAGGATGCTGGTGAAACTCGGCATCGAGATCTACGAAGCAATTGCCGACTGGGTTCTTGGAGAAGATTCGACGTGTCTTGACAGCAAAGACGAAGGCACAAAACCTGAAGAACTTTCTGAAGATTGGCTTGAAGAGATGAAGGAAGGCGACAAGTGGTTTGCCGATAGAAAGAGCGCTCAAATCTGCAGGCTTTTCGTTGAGGAGGGCTTCCTCAAGCTAGATATGAACGGTGAAAGGGTACATGTATTATTGCCCCTGAGAGGACTCCGATTCGAAGAGATGGATCGTGAGTTTGAAGGGGAAATCTTCCGGGAGAATGGAGAGAAAGGGCTTCTATTAACAAATCACAGCGGTGCAGTTTGGTTCAGACCATTCGAGAAGAGACTTTCAAAATGTGATCTCCAAGAGTACTGTGGAAGATACTATTGTCGTGATATTGACACAGGTTACGATCTCTATGCAACCGAAAGAGGCCTGCTATTTTCCAACACGAATGCGCACCACGATGCTATGAATTTCGAATACCGGCCCGCCGTCAAGGATCTTTTCTTCACCTATGCACCACCTTATCTGAGCTGCTATTTTGGCGTTGAGTTCCTAAGGGACAGGGATCAAGACGTTGAGGCTTTTGTGTTCAGGGACTACGACAATGATGGGAGGGAGTTCTTGAAGTTCGCTAGAATTCATTGAAGAAAAAAGATTAGTTACTGTAAATTGAGAATCAGTTGCCGTTTGGCATGTTTCAGAAATCTTTCGCGAAGCTTCTAAGAGGGTAGTTCAGGTTGCAACTATCACGGCTTCTTCAGTCGATGTCTATACTGCATTATTAATGTCTAGTCTTGATTTCTTGGAACACATGTCGGGACCGCAATGAATTTAGTTGGGGGATGAACCCATATAAGCTCTTAAGAAATTTCTACTTATTTACTCCCGTTTTAGTATGTTCTGTTAAATTTGACTCACATGCTGATTTCGAAAGGACTCTGTAAATTCGTTATTGTTCGAAATCACAGCTGATATAATACTTCGTCCAAACTGCATTCAAACTCCTACGACCAAATTCAAAGTCGGTCTCTATGCTTCTTGTTCCTGATCATCAACGCTAGACTGGAGGCGATATTGTGAGAAAAGCGTTGCTTATTTGCTCTTTGTCGCTCTTAATTATTCTTGCCGGTTGCATAAAAGTCCCGAATACTCGTATTATCAAG
>NZ_JFHJ01000244.1:0-623 GCF_003666285.1 Mesotoga sp. HF07.pep.5.2.highcov
CTTTATACTGTTGGGATTTTTGAGATTGTTGAAATCAATAATAGTTGAGATGCTAACGTCCAAATCTCTTGAAATAGTATGAATCGAATCTCCCGCTCTAACCACGTATGTAACAAGAAAAAACGCGAAACTGCGAGTCATCAACAACGAAGACATAAATAGGAATAACAGAATGACCCGACGGTTCATTCCCTGCCACCTCCAAAAAGCCCTAAAGAAAAGAAGACAACCAAAATGATTATACCAAAAAGCAGTCCAACGGCAAAATGCAAACCAAAAATCGTTTGTAAAATAATGGATAAACCTATCAGTACTGAGACCGCACTTCCTAAGAGTACCACGGAAGCCGCCGTGTCCTTCAATACTCGTACTCTTTCGTCATAGTATGGTCGCAAAATGTCTGCAAGCTTCTCTATTAGAGTATTAATTCCTTCCAGTAGTAATACCATAAACGTACAGAAAAGCAGCCAATAATAATCATTCTTATCTACTTGGATCAGCGCACCAAGAGAGAGAATAACGGCCCCAATCACAAGCTGGATCCTGAAGTTTCTCTCTCTTAGAAGATGTTTTATTCCGTTAGTAGCGTTCCCTAGGCTTCTAACAAACTTTCTCATTCGAAT
>NZ_JFHJ01000250.1:0-810 GCF_003666285.1 Mesotoga sp. HF07.pep.5.2.highcov
ACAAATTCGATTCTATCATCCGCTGAGTGTTGTGGAAAATCGCTGAGGATTTCTATAGAAACACGTAAACCTAGGCACCCACGAAGCCCGTAGGAAATCCACGAATTCTTTCGTTGTAAAGATAGTTGATTTTTAGAGTGCGCGCAGATCTTTTAGCCTCTTTGAATCAAATCTCAAATAAACTGTCATCGAAGGCGAAGTAGAACAAGTCATTAAGGCAAAGTTCGTCAGAAAAACAAACTCCTCTTTTAATCCCCAAAGGCCTCAAATGGAAGAAGAGACCTCTTGACTGACCTCTGTAGGAAGAGGTTTCGAGATCCAAAAATCGCCGCGGTTGAAATAGCCGCTAGAGATGGAATATAGACGACGCTCTCCCCCGCAACTCTGGCTTTTTCATAGTACGCAATCACTTGATTTTTTGGGTATCCTTCCAATTAAGAGTATGGGATTTACCGGTTCCTAATCATTATCAACGAAAGACTGCTTTGATCTCGTTCATCAGAGTTCCTTTTTACAGATCTCTGTTTAGTGAAGCAATTGTCTTTCGTTATAAGTCATCCTAGAATACTAGATCAACTCTTAAGGAAGGTGTTTAGATACCGATTTCTTTTCCTAATCAATGCGGCCAACTCTTAACACTTCTGTCACTTCTAGATTCTCCCCTCGCGAATCAGAGAAAAAGAACGTATTGCTAGACATAGTGCAAATGCGAGGAGTCCATGAATATTACATCTGTAGTAGTCAATCAGCCGTCCGTGAACTCTTCTCTTCGATGTTTTTGGTATTTTCTGGGGGATTCAGTTTGACGAT
>NZ_JFHJ01000428.1:0-2905 GCF_003666285.1 Mesotoga sp. HF07.pep.5.2.highcov
CCACCTCAGGAAGTTATCACGAAAGATAATGTGGTGGTTACTGTTGACGCGATTATTTATTACCAGATAACCGATGCATTCAGAGTTGTCTACAACGTTTCTAATTTCGAGATTGCTGCAATAAAGCTTGCACAGACGAACCTCAGAAACGTCATAGGAGAGATGGAGCTTGACCAGACCTTGACCTCGAGGGAGAGGATTAACGTCACCTTGAGGGAGGTCCTTGATGAAGCAACCGACAAATGGGGCGTCAAGGTTACAAGAGTTGAAATCAAGAAGATCGATCCACCTCAGGACATCATGGATGCCATGTCGAAGCAGATGAAGGCCGAGAGAACAAAGAGGGCGGTTATACTGGAAGCCGAGGGTTACAAGCAGTCAGAAATAACGAAGGCCGAGGGCGATAAGATGTCGGCGATTCTGCAGGCAGAGGGTCAGAGTGAATCGATAAAGAGAGTGGCCGAGGCTAATAAGTTCAAGCTTGTGACAGAGGCCGAGGGCGAGGCAAACGCTATCATAAATGTCTTCAAGGCGATTCATGAAGGAGATCCAACGAGAGACGTTATTGCAATAAGGTATCTTGATGCTTTGAAACAAATAGCCGATGGTAAGGCAAACAAGGTCTTCCTACCCTACGAGAGTAGTGCAATGCTTAGTTCCTTAGGTTCCATGGCCGAAATTTTTAAGGATGGAAAAGATCTTTCTGGCGGAAACGAGAAGGTTAGCAAGAAGTGATTTGATTGTTGATAAGTGAAACGCTGAGAATCTTCTTCAGCACATTGCTTATTGCAGGTTTGGCCACCGTTCTATCGGTGGCCTCAATTTTTGCGTTTCAGCGACAAATCAAAAAAGCTAATTTTCTTCTCCTGTTCATGAATGTTGCCTTCGCGAGTGGCGTTCTCTTCCTCTGCAATATCGTTTTCGTCAGAGAGAATAGACTTCATAATGTAATTCTCTTTCTTATTTCGTACTTGTATATCTATGGATCACTGGGAAGACATACTTCCAGATATGATGACACCTTTCGAATGCTATTTCTTTCCATGGGATACACTCGGCAGGAGTTCTTCAAGAATTACCTGATCGTTCAGGGTAAATGGAAACTTGCCGACTGTATTCTTTCCTTTACAGCAATAGCTACTGTGATTGAATTCATGTCGAATCACATAAGGAATTTCTACCCTGACGAGTGGTTGAATATCATGCTCTTATACATGACTATCTGTTTGGTCGTTGGTGTTAGCAGATGGTTTGGAGATAATTATGTAAACAAGTTGTCAAAGGAAGAGTAATATAAAAGTGTTACCATACCCCTAGTGGGTATAAAAATATTAGTCCTTGGGAGGGATATAAGTGGCGAAGCTTCTGCCCGACAACATAACCAAGCAAGTAAAGGAAATCTTCAGCAGCATGGAGGGCTCTGTAAAGGCACTTTTGTTCAAGAGCGAGAAAAATTGTGATTACTGTTCAACTGCAGAACAAATGCTGCAAGAGCTTTCCGAAATCGAAAGCAAGATTAGTTACGAAGTTCATGATCTTGATTCAGAAATGGCGGAGAAATATGGTATAGAGCTTGCACCCAGCATGGTACTTCTCACTCCGGAAGGTGACGACAAGGGTGTCAGGTTCCTTGGAATACCTGCAGGACATGAGTTTGGAACGCTTCTGCAGGATATCATTTCCTTTTCCAAGGGTGCGATTTCTGATCTCTCAAAGGATTCGATTCAGAAGATCGAAAAGATAAACTCTCCGGTGGATATAAAGGTCTTTGTTACCACCACGTGCCCTTACTGTCCAAAAGCAGTTCTTACAGCTCATAACATCGCAATGGCGAACAAGAACATAACGGCTTATATGGTTGAGGCAAACGAGTTTCAGGAATTGTCGAGGAAATATGGGGTCTCATCGGTCCCGCAAATCGTGATAAATGACAAGGTAACCTTTGTGGGAGCCTACCCTGAGGGTCAGTTTGTAGATCAAGTAATGAAGGCGGTTTGAGGAGGTTCAAAATGTCATTCTTCGAACTTGGTAGCGCTAAGAAATCCGAACTGAAGGACTTTTACGATGTGACGATCATTGGAGCCGGTCCTGGGGGCATTACGGCTGGTATATATGCCGTCCAGGCAGGTTTGAATCCCTTAATTATTGAAAAGGCACTTGATGGCGGACAGATGAACAATACTCAGACCGTCGAAAACTGGACGGGTTTCGCAAGTATTAGCGGCATGGAATTGAGTGAGAAGATGGCTGACCATGCTAGAGAATTTGATGTCCCCTTCACATATGCAGAAGTTGTAGATATCGATGGCGAAGGTCAGAATAAAGAAGTTATCCTTGATAATGGTAAAAAGATCAAATCCAGAGTAATAGTTATTGCTACCGGTTCCAATCCCAGAAAGCTTGGAGTAATGGGTGAAGAAGATTTCAAAGGCAGAGGTGTTAGCTATTGTGCAACGTGTGATGGTCACTTCTTCGCAGACAAGCACATTGCGGTGATTGGAGGCGGAAACAGCGCTCTGGATGAGTCACTTTATCTGAGCAAAATGGTTAGTAAAATAACCGTTGTTCAAAACCTGCCGAAGTTGACTGCAGACAAACTACTACAGAAGAAGCTTAACGATACGGGAAAGGTCGAGTACATCTACAGTTCAGTAGTGGATTCCATTGAGGGCGATTCACAGGTCAGAAAGATAAACATTAAGAATGTTGACAGTGGCGAGATTACTTCTCTAGAGGTTGATGGAATCTTTGTGTTCATTGGTTTGATTCCTAACACACAGTTTCTGAAGGGCAAACTCGAGATGAATGATTTTGGATACATCAAGACGGACGACTTCATGGAAACGAAAACAAAAGGGGTTTACGCCATAGGCGACGTAAGAGAAAAGGAAGTCAGACAGATAGT
>NZ_JFHJ01000683.1:0-1581 GCF_003666285.1 Mesotoga sp. HF07.pep.5.2.highcov
GGCTCCGTCGTGATTTTGCCGGAGGCAACCTTCATGAGCGACATAAGAAGAAACTCAACCGGAACCCAGCTGCAGCAGATTGCTCAGGAAAGAAATCTGAAGATTCTGATCGGTTTCCCCACCTACAACGATCACAACTACAATCAGGTGAGATTTGTTACTGCAGAGGGCTTCTCCGATAAATACTATGCAAAGATCCAGCTTACCCCGTTCGTAGAGTCTCTTCCTTGGCCCAAAGTATTTGGTGTATTCAGTTTCCTAAAATTCCTTGATTATTTTGATGCCGGAGAAGAGTTTACGATCTTCTCGGTCGACGAACATCGCATTGGAGCTCAAATCTGCTTTGATTCGCTATACAGTAACGTCGCCAGAGGGCTTACTCTGAACGGCGCAAATGTGATCGTGACGGCGACAAATGATGGCTGGTTCGATATTTCAACTGCTCTGAATCAGCATCTCTCAAAAAGTATTGCAAGAGCGATTGAAAATAGAAGATACGTCATTCAGGTATCCAACACAGGAATATCTGCAATAATCGACCCCTATGGGCGAATCGTCAAGCGTCTGCCGACCTCTAAGGAGTTGAATGCAGATTATGTTATTGGCGAATTCCAGTATCTTCCCACGGTCAAAACTACACTTTACACCAGGTTTGGAAACTGGTTCTTCTGGTTCTCACTATTTCTGGGAATAGCATTGATAATACTTGGAGGTGTTGTTCTTTGATCTACAAAGAGAACGCAAAGAAGATCCTAGAGACTTTCAAGACAGTAGTTGTCGTTGGTTTCTCGAAGAGTCCCGAAAAGGCCGCCAATTATGTCCCGATCTATCTAATTGAAATGGGATATCGGATAGTACCTGTCAACCCAAGTATGGAAGAGTACAGCGGCCTAAAAGTCTACCCGGACCTCGAAGCCGTTGTGGCAGATGGGATAGAACTTGAAGTGGTTGAAATCTTCAGACCCTCTGAAGAGGCCGAGTCCATCGCCTTGAAGGCAATAGAACTAGGCGCCAAAGCAGTCTGGCTTCAAAAAGGCATTTATAGTGAAAAAGCTCAGTTAGCTGCAGACGAAAACGGCGTCGTTTACGTAGAGGACCTCTGCATGTTTGAAGAACATAGAAGAATATCTCTTTGAAAACGTATCGTGTTCGCAGCTATGGGTAGGCGATCGAAAAGAGCACAAATTACACTTTTTGCTGAAGCAGATTATCCTCGACTCCTTAGAAAGTTAGGCTGCTTTGCAGAAAGCCTTATCAGGTCAACCGCCGACGGTACGCCGTCCTCCGAAATCAGCAGACTGGCGAGAGCTGAAGTGATGCGGCGAATAACATCGCCGGAAGTCATGCTACCATAAAACACTAAACGCAAGGCGCCGAAAATCATCGGCGGTCGCAATGACCGCTTCGCGGGTAAGATTTTAAAAACCAGTCTGCTTCGCAGGCCAGTCACCTTTGGTGGCCAGTCTCGCTTTGGCGAGCCCAGTTCCGCTTCGAGGGCCACAATATCCGCTGAGCGCTGCAAAGAGCCGTCCTTCGTACATCGTCCCAGATCATGGACCCGTGCTTTTCAAGACCCATGAT
>NZ_JFHJ01000435.1:0-2388 GCF_003666285.1 Mesotoga sp. HF07.pep.5.2.highcov
TTTGGAGGTATCATAAGCTTCGAATTGAAAGGTCCGAGAGAGAACGCTGAAAGCTTCGTTAGAAATCTGAAACTAATCAAACTCGCGGTATCTCTCGGTGATGCCGAGACACTGGTGGAGGTGCCAGCGATGATGACTCACAGAGATTATCCGGAAGAAGAGCTGCACGAATTCGGCTTTTCAAACAAGACTGTACGAATTTCTGCTGGACTTGAGCATTACTCGGATTTACTCAATGATATCGAAGATTCTCTCGACAAGGTTTACAGACAATGAAAGCGCTTGTCTTTGATGGTAACCTTAAACTGCTGGACGTTCCATTACCGGTAAGACGGCCCGGAACATCTTTGGTAAAGGTCAATCTTGCCGGGATCTGTAATACGGACTTGGAAATCACCCGTGGCTACATGGACTACCATGGAATTCTCGGTCACGAGCTTCTGGGGACGGTTATCGAAAGCGAATCGGCCATCTTGTCAGGCAAACGTGTAACTACGGAGATCAACATTCCCTGTAAAACCTGCGACCTCTGTAAACAGGGGCTTTTCAAACACTGCAGAAACATCAAGACCGTTGGAATCTCCGGCTACCCGGGGGTATTTGCAGAATACGCGGTACTTCCAGACGAGAGTCTTCACGTGATTCCAGAAACTGTTTCAAGTCTGAAGGCAGTATTTACCGAACCACTGGCAGCGGCCGCTCAGGTCTTCGAGTCCGTAGAACTCTCACCGGATCAGAGAGTCTGCCTGATTGGTGATGGAAAACTGGGTCTGCTTATTTCAATGGTTCTTTCGGCAAAGGGGATTATACACCGATTGGTAGGTAAACACCCCGAAAGGATAGGGCTTCTCGGAAGCAGCTCCGGTGCGTTATTTTTGAGTATCGACGAAGCCGAAACTTACGACAGACACTTCGATATTGTAATAGAAGCTACGGGGAACCCGTTAGGGCTAGCTCAAGCGCTAAGGGTAGTAAGGCCACAGGGGAAGGTAGTGCTGAAAAGCACCTATCAAGGGAAGCCGTCCTTTGACGTGACGAGCGTGGTCGTTAGGGAAATAGAATTGATCGGTTCAAGGTGCGGACCCTTTGAAAAAGCTATTTCCATGCTTGAAGAAGGAACGGTAGACCCAACAACACTCATCGAGAATATTTTTCACATCGACGAATCACTAAAAGCTTTTGAAGCGGCAAAGAAGTCGCTCAAGGTAATAATAAGGATGGATTGATTTTGGGCAGTAAATATAAGATGTACTTCTTTGATCTGGATCACACGATCCTTGACTTTGAAAGGAGCGAAGTAGAATCTCTTCTTGAGCTCTTCAAAGCGCGAGATGTTGATCTCTCTGAAGAACAGGTAAGATCTTATCAGTCTATAAATTCAAAGTGGTGGGGCTATCTTGAAAAGGGAACAAGGAATAAAGAAGAAGTAGTAGTCGGAAGGTTCAGGGAATACTGTGATTCCATTGGCGCAAGCTTTGATCCTGAGGAGCTTAACGATGAATACCTTACAAGGCTTTCAAGAAAGGCATATTTTTTGCCCGGTGCAAGAGAGTTTCTCACAACCCTGAGGCGACAGGGTAAACGGATGGCAATAATAACCAATGGTGTATATCGCGTGCAGCATAACAGATTTCTATCTGCGGGCCTCCACGAATTCTTCGAATTCTCGCTTTCATCCGAAGAAGCGGGAGTCGCAAAACCTGATCCTGGAATATTTCTAGAAGCAATTCGCAGGGCTGGCGTTCAAAGGAATGAGGTTGTGTATATAGGAGACAGCCTTGAGTCAGACTATAGAGGAGCCGAAAATGCGGGAATCGATTTCATCTGGTTTGGAAAACATGTCAGGAGAAACAAAGGCCCCGTTAACATAGCAAGAAACTACGATGAGCTATTAATGCTTCTTGTCTAGCTGCTGTTCCCTTACGTTAGTTTCCAGTTCCCGACTAGGGCAACGCGGGAGGTTAGAGGTATGAGGTTAGAGGTAAGAAGATCAAGCTCTTATCGCTCTTTCAACCTCTTCCCTCTGACCTCGGCTTTTACCAAGAACCTGGACGCGCAGCGTCGGAACGAAGAACCGGTGTTTATTGGCGGGGACGCTGTACCGTTGACTGGCAAATGGTTTTCATCAGCGTACAGCGGATTCATGCTCCTAAGCGAACAGCGGCTCTCAAGACCAAGATGGTAAAACAAGTTCAGGCCGACGTTTTCGGAATCAGCAAACACTGTCGTACCCGGCTCGCTTTCTCGAATGTTCTTACTTAGTCATCCCGAACTTGTTTCGGGATCTGTGTTTCCATCTTCGAAGGATCCTCTCGGAGGACGGTGGAACTTTGACTGGCAAACGGTTTTCATCAGCGCGCAGCGGGTTCTTGCTCCTAAGCGAACAGC
>NZ_JFHJ01000054.1:0-2153 GCF_003666285.1 Mesotoga sp. HF07.pep.5.2.highcov
TATCGTTCCTATGCAACCTCTAAGCGAGCCGTTTGATGTATGGAGAGAAACGAAACAACCTGCTCTCCTAGACAGGAACTCTTCAGAAACCCAGTCAGGGGTTCCAATTAAAACACCATGGCGAATAAACTCCTCCATAGCGCATCTTGCAATCCTTACCGGCTCAGAATAATACAACTTAACGCCTCAATCGAAGAAGATCTGGGACAGTTTGTAATACTCAAAGGGAACTAACTTCTTTGTAGCTATTCCATATTCAAGGGGAATAGAGATGATATCATTGCCTTTAAGTGCAACCATTCTGCCAAAATCGCCTTTCATGACAAGCTCCATTGCGTGAACTCCGTATCTTGTGCCCAGAATTCTGTCAAATGCCGTGGGGGTTCCACCTCTCAGAAGGTGCCCCAGAACAACGGATCTAGTATCATAACCCGTTCTCTCAGAGATAATATTCGCCATATAATGGGCAATCCCTCCCAGTTTTATATGACCAAAGGCGTCGATCTTGCTTTCATCGCCAACAACATTTTCCAATTCAGTTGGTTTGAAGCCCTCTGCAACTGCGATAATCATGTATCCGAATCTATCCATTCGCTTCTTGACATAGGTTAGGATTTCATCTATTGTCATTGGGTATTCAGGAATAAGGATTAGATGTGCGCCGGCAGCCATGCCAGCTTCCAAAGTTACCCAACCAGCTTCTCTCCCCATTAATTCAACGATAATGATCCGTCCATGTGACTTTGCAGTAGAGTGCAATCTGTCAATCGCGTCCGCCCCAACATTTACCGCAGTTTGATAACCAAAAGTATAATCGGTGTTGGCAACATCGTTGTCAATGGTCTTTGGGACTCCAATTGCTTTGTATCCCATGGATGAGAGTCTTGCAGCCACGGTCAAAGTATCGTCGCCTCCGATTCCTATAATCACATCAAGACCGAGTTTCTTGATGTTTTCCTCCATTTTTATTTTCATATCTTCCGATTTAAAAGGATTTGTTCTAGATGTTCCAAGGATTGTACCTCCGAGAATGTGAATACCTTCAACATCGTTATCGGTGAGTTTCATACTTTCACCAACAACCAATCCCTTCCAACCGTGCATCAAACCGATAATTTCCACGTTTTCCGGAGCAGATTTCACGATGCCTCTAATAACTGCATTCAAACCAGGACAGTCCCCGCCGCCCGTCAATATTCCAATTCGCATTACCGACCTCCTGTAAGCCATAAATGGTTATAATACATACACTGTATAATTATAACATGAAGAGTCCTAAAATTGTCTGATGACAGAGAGGAAAGAGGCTTATGAAGCTAAGTTTGAAAGCATTGAAAGAAGAAATGACCTCCAAGGATTATTCACCTACGACAATGAGAGGTCTCATAGTGAAGCTCGGCCTAACTGATCGGGAGGATAGGGCGTTGCTCAAGAAGTATCTCGAAGAATTGACCGATTCTGGCGAGATTATAAAGGATTTAAAAGGAAGGTACATTGTTCCTGGTGAAAAGACTATAGTTGGTACTATTGAATTCGCAAGAAGAGGGACGGGAGCTTATATAAGCGTTGAAGACGAAGAGGATGTTTTTGTCGCTCCCGAAGACAGTGGTTTTTCCATTCATGGAGATACTGTTCTTGTGGAAATAACGGGAAGATATCGAGAAATTAGAAAGGGGAAGGTCATCAAAGTAATCAGTAGGAATAAAAAGAAAGTAGTCGGTACATTCAAGACCAGGGGCATCATGGCTTTTGTCGTCGCTGATGATATGAGGATAAAGACTGACTTCTATATCCCTCCCGAAGGATTCAATGGAGCCAAACCCGACGAAAAGGTTCTAATCAAGATCACCAGATATCCTTCCCCGGGGAGAAATCCTGAAGGTGTCGTAGAAAGGGTTATTGGTGACGTGTTCAGTCCCGAAGCAGATTTGATGACAGTTATTTACAGACAAGACCTTCCAGAACCGGGTTACTTTCCTGAGCAGGTGAGAAAACAAGCAGCCAGGGTTGCAAAGAGCATTGATCTTCAAGAAGTTAGAAAAAGAGAAGACCTTCGAAATGAATTGGTTTTCACAATAGACGGTGATGATGCAAAAGATTTCGATGATGCAATATCGATAAGAAAGAGCAGAGAAGGAAATTACATTCTTGGT
>NZ_JFHJ01000301.1:0-1365 GCF_003666285.1 Mesotoga sp. HF07.pep.5.2.highcov
AGAGCAGAGAAGGAAATTACATTCTTGGTGTACACATTGCGGATGTGTCGCATTATGTACAAGAGGGGACTCAGCTAGACCTGGAAGCTTATTCTAGAGGGACTTCTGTTTATTTGCTCGATACGGTTATTCCGATGCTGCCATTTGAACTTTCAAATGATATATGTTCTCTTAAACCTGAAGAGGACAGACTTACTCTTTCGCTGCTGCTGGAGATTGACCCTGTTGGACGTGTGGTTTCCTCGTCAGTGAAGAATTCCGTTATTAACTCTAAGAAGAGACTAACATATTCAGAGGTTAACGATTTCCTAAATGGTAAAGCATCTTCAGATATTTCGGAGAAATTGAGACCAGTTTCTGAGAGTCTCAAATTGTCGCACGAATTGGCTCAGAAGATACGGGACATCCGCAAGAAGCGGGGATCAGTTATGGATATTTCATCTAGAGAGGTAAAGATCATCTTTGACGAGAAAGGCAGGGTAACTGATATTCTGCCACAGAGTAGAGGAATATCCGAATGGATAATCGAGGAGTTCATGATACTTGCAAATGAGACTGTTGCTGAGATATTTAACAATCAGGGGTTAC
Organism: Mesotoga sp. HF07.pep.5.2.highcov; assembly: GCF_003666285.1. Taxonomy (NCBI): domain Bacteria; kingdom Thermotogati; phylum Thermotogota; class Thermotogae; order Kosmotogales; family Kosmotogaceae; genus Mesotoga; species Mesotoga sp. HF07.pep.5.2.highcov. The sequence continues at coordinate 589 of NZ_JFHJ01000301.1, forward strand.
CGTTTGTGTACAGAATTCACGATAAACCAGATCCAGAATCAATGATGCAACTAAAAAATTATCTGGAAGCACTTGGATTGAAAGTCAAGATTCCGAGAAACGTTCATCCTAAGGCTCTTCAGCAAATACTTGAGAAGTCCAAAGATCACCCCCTCCACTCCTCCATAGAAAGAGTTCTAGTGAGAGGAATGAAGCGAGCTGTCTATTCTGACAGAAATATCGGTCACTTTGGACTGGCATCTGAAGCATACACTCACTTCACTTCTCCAATCAGAAGGTACCCGGATCTTGTTGTTCACAGGCTGTTAAAAGATTTGATCAAGAATGCCGGGGCTGATCTTAAGAACCATTCAAAGAATCTGGAGGAAAGTCTTTCCAAAATTGCCTCGTGGGCATCGAAGAGAGAGAGAATTGCAAACGAAGCGGAGTGGGATCTTGTGGACATGAAAAAGGTGGAGTACATCTCCAACCATGTGGGTGATTCTTTTGAAGGTGTTATCACGGGTGTAACAAAATTCGGAATCTTTGTGGAGTTGACCGAAAAAATGATTTCTGGTCTAGTCCACATTTCAACACTGGATGACTATTATGACTTCATTGAGGACCAGAATATTCTTGTGGGAAGAAGGAGCAAGCGGGTATTTAGGATCGGAGATCAGCTTGAGGTGAAGGTTGTAAGAGCAGACAAGACAACCATGGAAATCGATTTCATTATTGTCAATGATAACGGAAAGACGACCAGGAGAAGTAAGCGCTCCTCTCCCGATAAGTCGAAGG
>NZ_JFHJ01000224.1:0-1943 GCF_003666285.1 Mesotoga sp. HF07.pep.5.2.highcov
TTCAGATCCGGGTTCTTGTTTACTAGCTCGATACAGATCATCTCATCGTCCATGACCGAGTCGATTCTACCCAACTTGATGTCCGTCATCCATTCTGCGAGATTGTCGTACAGAGAAGCATCTTTGCCCCATTCCTGTTCAATGAAATCTGCGTGAACAGAACCCATTGTCGCGCCCATCTTGACTGAAGGATCGGCTAGTTCTTTCCAGCTCTGAAGAGGAGAATCCTTTCTGGCAATAGCAACAATTCCCGTAAGGAAGAACGGGTCGGAGAATCTTATAGACTTCATTCTCGTTAGAGTCATCGACATATTTGCAGCTATCATGTCGACTTTTCCCGAGAGCAATGAAGGAATAAGGCTTTCCCATGCCATGTCCTGCCAAACCAGTTCGACACCCATCTCCTTGGCTGCAAGTTCCATAAGCTCCACTGTGAATCCCGTTGGATTTCCCGAAGCGTCCCTGTACTGCATCGGTACAGCAGTCATATCAGTTGCAACGGTTAACTTTCCGCTCTTAACTACGTTTTCCAGTGTTGTAGCTGCAAGACCAAATGAAACAAACATACAGGCTACAACGATCAAAACAAACAGTTTTTTCATCTCAATTCCCCTTTCACGTATGGATTGCGTCCTAAAAAAGTACGCATTGGAAATGGTTTAAATAGTTCAATAATATGGAACACTATTCAACAATGTGGTAACTACATTTAAATTTACCAAATCTTTTGGTAATTTCCAAGACCATTTAGGGACGTTTGGAAAGTATCTGGGCTAATTATGACTGTTAAACAGAGGTAATCTCTTTCCTGCGGGGCTATCTTGAAAGAAGGTCGTTGTTCCTAGAAGCAAAGGCGAAATCAGTCTTCTTTGAGCTTTCACGTTTCGAAATCGATAAACAGCTTTGTCAGCTTCTCTATTGTCTTCAAAAACGGTTCCTTATATCTTTCAATCGCTTCGTCGGTCATTCTATTAGAAGGTCCGGCAATACTGACTGCATACTTCGCAACTCCGTGATTGTCCAGTATGGGTGCGGCAATGCACTTTATGCTTTCTTCCTGTTCGATCCTGTCATACGCATAGCCGTGTTCTCTTATCCACTCTAGCTCTTTTCTGAGCTGATCCTTGTCGGTGATAGTATTTTCGGTTCTTCTTGCGAGGGTCACTCTTTCAAGATAACCGTCAACATAAGAGTTCGGTTGAAAGGCAAGCAATGCCTTTCCGACGCCTGTGCAGTACATTGAAGCTGTGACACCGACCGTTGAGTGCGGGCGAAGCGCGTGAGTTGGATGAAGGCATTCGATGTAGATCACTTGGTCTCTGAATAGCGATGTAAGATGAATAGTCTCGTTAATTTCATTTCTGAGTTCCTCGAGGTAGGGAAGGGCCACCTCTCGGAATTCGAGGTTCCTTCTCATGAGTCCGCTCAACTGGAGAATCCTGTTTCCGAGCATATAAAAGTTCCTGTCCTTCGTGAGGTAATCCAGTTCTGTCATTGCTGCAAGAATATGATGAACGGTGGCTTTGGGATAACCTAACCTGTCCACTATGTCGCTTAGTCTCCATTTGCTTTGCTCAAAGAACAGCTCGAAAATCTCGTCCACTTTCTTGAAAGCTTTGAAATGTTCCATAATATTGACCTCACTCAATGACATTGATAATAGAATATCAAAAAATGCTTTCGATAGCAAATCTCTTCTTGAATTTACATTTCGAATACGGGTGAGCTAGTGTGAGGCAACCATCAATTAAGACTTGACTACTGAACGGATCCAGATCGAGATTGAGTCTTTTCTGAAGCCGCAATTCAACCTAAAATTGAGTATCCCACAAAAAAAAGACCGGCCCTTTAGGCCGGCCTTCTTAAAGTCAATAACTCACTTCAGCTGGAAGCCTATACTGAAGTTGATGGTCGCAGTGTGCCAAGAAGGCGAAGAAGGAAAC
>NZ_JFHJ01000590.1:0-2379 GCF_003666285.1 Mesotoga sp. HF07.pep.5.2.highcov
GGAATAGCTCTTTTCACTGTCTCGATCTACGTGCTCGTTCGTGAGTTGAGTAGATACACTATCAGCGATATCGCTGCAAAGGTCGGGGAGATTCCGGCTTCCAGGCTTGTGATAGCGGCCTTCCTGACCTTTCTGACCTATCTCAATCTCAGTTTCTATGATCTGATCGCTTCCAGAAGGACGGGAGTCAAACTGAAATTTGCGTCGACCGCTCTTGTTTCTTTCATTGGATACACTTTCAGCAAGAATATCGGGTTCACGTTTCTTTCGGGTACAAGCGTCCGCTTCAGGTTATACGGAAAGTGGGGTGTTGCAGGAGGGAAGATTCTCGCAGTAATAACCCTCAACTATCTGACTTTCTGGCTTGGTTTCTTCGCCCTTTCGGGTATCCTGTTCACTCTATGGCCTCCCGTTCTTCAGAATGCCGTAACGGTACCCTTTGGATCATTGAAAGCTATTGGAATTGCCTCTGCCGGGATCTATGTTCTCTACGTGATAGTGGTTAGCTTCAGAAAACGGCCGTTCAGAATAAAGGGAAGGAGCTTCACTCTTCCTGGAAAGTCTTTCACGCTGGTCCAGACCGGCATATCCATTCTCGATTGGCTGCTTTCCGCAGGAGTGTTTTTCATGCTCCTTCCCCCGGAGATCGGTTATCTTGAGGTTCTTGGCGTCTTCCTGCTGTCGCAGTTTGCAGGTCTGTCGAGTCAGGTCCCCGGAGGTCTGGGAGTCTTTGAGGCGCTTACAGTAGTTATTCTCTCGCCCTCCTTAAAGCCGGATATTCTTGTGGCAGCGCTAATAATCTATAGAATAATCTTCTACCTCGTTCCCTTCATTATCGCAGTGGTTTCTTTTGCAGTCAACGAACTCCTTTATAGAGGTTCTGAAAAGGCCTGAGGGAGAACCGTTATGGTGGGTTTAACCTGGCAGCAGGTCGAACAGTCTCTTGACGAAAGTCTCGATGCTCTCATTCTTTTCCATGAGTCCATTTTCTCGAACAAGAAGCGGGGCAGTTACAACTTTGTTTGTCTTATCGACGCACATCTCTCCGACTTCACAGGGGACGTGATCGATGGCCAGCTTTTCGACGACGGTCATCCTATCTTCGGGATTGCCCGAAGCGGTGACGGTAAGATTGGAGGCTACGTTCTCGAGAGCCCTTGCAAGTATTAAAACACCTTCTCCGATCGCTCCCAGAGGTTTCTTACCGAAGAAGCAGTTCACGATAAGCCTTTCAAGGCTCTTATTAACTCTGTAGTGATCCTCTTCGTCTTCAAAAGTAGATAGGCTCTTCAAGACTCCCTTACCGCCGGGAATGACGAGCAAGTCCAGATCCTCCCAGTTGAAAGTATCGATGCTGTTTACCGGTCCGCTGAGCAGTCTTGCCGATTCTACGAGCTGGTTTCGCTTTTGTTCAAGTTCAGCCGGTTTTCCTGTCTGGTGGTTAATAACCTCGTATTGATCCTTGTCCAGTGCCAGAGAAACAACTTCAACCCCTGCCTTATCCAGGGCGAGGAAGGTCATTATGGCCTCGTCAACGGCCGTTCCATCCTCAGAGCCACAACCCGTAAGCACTACTCCACACTTCAATTCGGTCCCTCCTTATAGAAGCATCAAGAGTCGTTTTTCCTTAGGAAAATATAAATATTAATGGATTTTATCATCTTTGCCCCCCGTTCCAAACGGCTCGTAAGTGTGTTGGCCATCTGGACTGTTGACATGCCGGCGAGATTATTGGATATTAGTAGTGAGTTCATGTGACTATTCGGCAAGGGGGTGGTCTTATGAGAGTGGGTTTGATTCATTACAGGGCCGGACTGATGGACGGTGTTTCCCTTGAAATGGAAAAGTGGCGCAAGGTTTTCTCGAGAATGGGTCACTCGGTGGAGATCATTGCGGGAAACAACGCTCCCGGTGTCGACATTGTGATTCCGGAGATAGAATACAACGACGAGAAAAATGAAATCCTGAATTCGAAGCTCTACGGCAGTACGCCTTCATCGGAGAGCGAACTGCTCGATGAACTCTCCATCAGAACCGCCGAGATTCTAGGCAGCTTCAGATCGGTTCTCTCTGACTTCGATCTTCTTATACCGAACAACATCTGGTCGCTTGGATGGTCTATACCTGCGGGACTGGCCCTGCATGACTTCGCGGAAGAGTCGGGTAAGCCGTTTATCTCTCACAACCATGACTTCTGGTGGGACCGCCCCTATTACAGCAGTCCCTATCGAAGCGTCATGGAGCTCCTGGAAAACTACTTCCCTCCCGATCTCCCAAACGTCAAGAACCTGACGATCAACTCGATCTCCGCTTCCGATCTCTTCGAGAGGAGGGGTATCAGGGCTACCGTGGTGCCGAATGTGATGGACTTCAGCGGGC
>NZ_JFHJ01000355.1:0-699 GCF_003666285.1 Mesotoga sp. HF07.pep.5.2.highcov
GTTGAAATTGCAGACGTAGCGGCCAGCAGGATCAAGATTGATCCTATAAACACTGATAGAGTTGTTAGTAGCGTAAGTTTGGAGAATCATTTTCTTCCTCTGTATGCCAGTCCTTCTGAAGTAATCAGTTCCATGCTAGAAGTTGGTGAGGAAGCTGAAGGTGTAAGGTATGTCGCATACTATAGATTAAACAAGATTGATTATGCTGTTCTTGAATCTGGACAGTCTCAAGTTACTGTAAGAGTGGGAGAACAGGTTGCTCCCTCTTACATCGTGTATGGGATTACGGAATTTGCTGTATTGCTGAACGACACTAGCACAAACAGCTTTGTTGTTGTCAAGTATTTCAGGTCGTAAACTCGAGGGTGAATATGGGGTGATTCATGTGAGAAGAATAGCGGTCTTATTCCTGGTTCTGGGTTTCTTCTGTATCGGCTTCTCTAATCAACTGAATTCAGTCATACCTTCTATGGATGCTGAATCAGTGACGGTGACTTTGATTTTTATGAACGAAGTCACCGATTATAACATTCAGTCTAATCCTTCCAAGACAATATATTCTCTGGCGCTGGACGGAGTAAGCGGCCGTGATATGAATCTGCCGTTAAGAATGGGACCCGTTGAGGGTCTCTGGACCCGCCAGGACCCGAAGCGACTTTCAGTGAATGTCGCCTTGCTGATTCCTGCAATCGACGAGCC
>NZ_JFHJ01000119.1:0-1229 GCF_003666285.1 Mesotoga sp. HF07.pep.5.2.highcov
GCCTTGCTGATTCCTGCAATCGACGAGCCACAAGTCACAATCAGGGAGAACATCGTAACGCTTAGATTTTTCAGATCTAAGATTGACGTTGACATCGAGAAGTTCACAACATACGGAATGACTTTGTCAACTGCCATGACGTATCTCTTTTCCGAGGAAATGCTTGACCTTTCCTACATAATATCTCCAAGTGTGAGAGATGAGGAGGTCGTCGTCGGTTTTTCACTTGCGATGCCAGAGGACATCCTCAGAAACATTCTCACTTCTCTTGGAGACAGGGTCGCTTACTCTTATTTGACAGATGGAACCTTCTACCTCGGGACACCTGAAGAAGTACAGAGTCTGGTAAACGCGTTCTGGAAAACTTATATTGGTGTGGAGTTTAAGCTGGAGGGTGAAACCGTTTCTGAGCAGATTGAGAGATTGAGAAAGACTCTTCCCGTGAACAGTTTTATTGAGTATCTGCCAAATGAAGCTTCTCTCATGGTTTTCGGAGATCTCCAAACCCATATGAGTCTTTCTGCTGCTCTTACAACTAATACGGTTACGAAGGAATTTACCATTCCGTGGGAGATAACAGATGTGGAAGACACTCCTCTCAACTCTTATTTAGACCTCGCAAGGAAATTGAATGCAACGCTTTTTTCTGAGAGTCTGACAATAATAAGCATTCCTGAATTCAACAAACTTATTCTTTCCGGGAATGATTCTCAGGTAAATGCTCTTTATGAATATCTAGAGCTTTATAGAGAAAATGTTACATCTGAGGATCTAGATTCAAGTAAAGTAAGAAAAACAATAACGCTACCGGACAACTTCTTTCTCATCGAAGATGTGCTGAAACTAGGGAGTGTTGGCGGGTCCGGCTTGACAGAAGGCAATACTCTTGTTGGCGCCATACTGAGTATTATTCAAAGCTATGCCCCTTATGAAGAGATAGCTGTAGATAGAGCATTTGAGCCTATCGGAAAGGTAACATTCGAGTTGCCAAACTATCTAGTTCCAGTTCTAGAAAAGACTGTGGATTCTTTTTCGGGAATATCTGCGGAGGTTTCCTACACGATAGTGAATTATCACTTAACAATAGAGGAGTCTGTGAGATCTCAAGTGGAGCGAATAACTGGAGCACTAATCGAGCCCTTGGGCGAAAGAAAGGGCTACATTCTTAAAGGCTCCAGGAATTCAATAGGAACAGCAGAGTATCTCCTCTCACTTTTCACTGGGATCAC
>NZ_JFHJ01000382.1:0-1350 GCF_003666285.1 Mesotoga sp. HF07.pep.5.2.highcov
CCGGTGAATGCCGGTATGAAAGGTGAGGAAGCGATTCTCTCAGGGCTTATTCCGAGAAGGATGTGGATCATCGTCGTGTTTCCCACTATCGAAGTGTCGTATATCCTTTCCTTCGATACTGCGCTTTCTCTACAAAGATCGTCGATTAGCTTGTTCAGTGTGGTAAGAACTGCCGCTCTCAGTTCATCGACTCCTTCGGCTCTCTTTATTGTGTAATCAATCCTGGAAATGACATCCTGGCCATATGAAGACTGGGGATTTGGGGCAGATCGAACAGCAAGAATCTCTCCCGATTTGAGATCCGCCAGGTAAACTGCGAGAGTTGTCGTGCCGATGTCGATAGCGACACCGAAGATCCCACTTTTGTCAGAGAAAGGTAGTATGTCTATTACTTCGCTTCCGTACATGACGGCCCGGCCTCTGTAATCTATCTCCCTAATAATACGGGGAAGTTTTCTAAGAAGATTCAGTCTGTCAATCCGGGGCTTTTCTGTAACGAGAGCACTGATAAGCCTTGAGTAGTCTGAAGCCTGGTCATGGATATTCGGCTTTGAAAGAGAAAACTCTTCGAGTCTAACCAATGGGGATACCTCTCGCATCAAGGCCTTCGGAAGAGGTGGTTTGGAAAGTTCATTATCCAACACCGGATCCTCCGTTCTAACTTTGACATCGGTCATGACTTTGAACTGGCAGCTCAGCCTGTATCCGGCTGCAATCTCGTCGCGTGTCAGAAGTCTTGACTCGGTAAGGGTGAGCGGGAAGGCCTCGCTTCCTTCAGCTACAAGGGCCTTGCACTTTCCGCAGTTCCCCCTTCCCCCGCATATGGCACTTATGGGCTGCGACTCCCTTCTCAAAACATCGAGCAGAATCTCGCCTCTCTTTGCCGTCAATGTTCTTTGCGAAGGCAGGAATATGACCTTATGCACAGTTTCTTTCATTGTCTTTCTTCTCTCCTCATCTGTATCCTCGATTATATCTGGCCTATCCCTTCACTCGATAGCTCCACTGCAGCGGGCTCTTTCCTGCGGCGAGATTTGGCTATTCTATTCAAGGGAGTTCCTCAGCTTCTCATCATATGGGGCACTTCTGTAATGACAGTTAACCCTTCTGCAAACCATGCAGCTCCTGTAATCCTTCTTGGATCGAAATGCGATCCCTGAAATCGACTTCGTCGGAATCATGAGAAGAGATTCCTTCAGCTCGACCCCAATTTCCTCCTTCACATTTCCAATCAAGGAAAACAACTCCTTCTGCTGCTGCAAAGGCCAGATTTCCGCATCTCCCGAACCCGGAGACATCCAGACTAGATTCTCGATCAGGTTGTTCCTTGAAATCTCCCTTCTCATGAAT
>NZ_JFHJ01000409.1:0-1248 GCF_003666285.1 Mesotoga sp. HF07.pep.5.2.highcov
TCTGATGTATTCTTCTTCCATGGGGATTGAAGCAGAATCGGCAGGTGAATTATGAACCGGAGTAAAGAGAAGTCTTCTGGAACAAAGTCTGTGATCTTATTGATTCTTACCGGTCTTCTTTGGAGCACCGGAGGTCTCTTGATCAAGAACGTCGACTCAAATCCTCTTGCGATATCGGGGATCAGGAGCATGATTGCATCCCTGGTAATACTCGTTGCCCTTGGAAGACCGAAATTCACATGGTCCCTGTCACAGATAGCCTCTGCCCTCTCTTATTCGGCCACGGTGATTCTCTTTGTTTCGGCAAACAAGATGACAACGGCTGCAAATGCTATTCTGCTTCAATCGACTGCGCCTATATATGTTGCTCTGTTGAGTGTATGGATATTGAAGGAGAGGGCGAAGCTCCTCGACTGGGTTACCATTATTATGGTCTTTGGCGGTATGGCCTCTTCTTCTTTGAAAGCCTGGACAGCAGGGGAATGACGGGAAATATTCTGGCGGTTGCCAGTGGAGTTACCTTCGCTCTTTTCAACATCTTCATGAGGCTTCAGAAGGATGGTTCACCTTTGGAGTCAGTGCTTCTAGGGAACATACTGACGGCTGCGATCGGAGTGCCTTTCATTGTGGGATCTCTACCGAGTCCTTCCGGATGGATCAGCCTCTTTATTTTGGGCGTGGCACAACTGGGATTATCGTATGTTTTCTATTCTGAGGCAATCAAACATTCCACAGCCCTAGAGGCCATTTTGATTCTCATGATTGAACCCATTCTCAGTCCCGTCTGGGTCTTCTTATTCATGGGAGAGATTCCCGGTAGACTTCCTATGATTGGAGGGGCCGTAGTAATAGGCGCCATAACGATTAGGTTTGTTCTTAGAAATCTCGCAGGAAGACCAATTCTCCTTAAATATGGGGTTTCCAGGAGATCCAGAAGGTGAGATTCCGCTTGACCTTAGATTTCAATTCCTTTGTTAAGACCTCAATCTCGAAAATGTTGTAGAATTGTAAGAATACCTAACAAGATTGGAGGTGCATCATGCATTCAGATGAAGCATACTCCGCAGTTATCAACAAGATGCTGTCTGGCGGAGCGGATTTTGCAGAGATCTTTTTGGAAGAGAGATATACGGGAAGTATAAACATGGTTCAAGGTGAAGTAGAAGGGAGCGTGTCGGGGAAGTTATTCGGAGCTGGGTTACGTGCCTTTAAAGGTACGAGAAGCATCTATGCTTACACAAACGAACT
>NZ_JFHJ01000152.1:0-1382 GCF_003666285.1 Mesotoga sp. HF07.pep.5.2.highcov
ACTTTGATCTCCCCACCAAAAAATGAAATAGTCTCTCCAGTCAAGTATTCTGTGAATTCACCTTCCATCGAAGGGCTGAAGAATGCAGCCTCTCGTGAGGGATTGGTTATTACTATTACTTCGTCAGTGGCCTTCCATCTTCTAAAAGAGAAAACCGGTCCTTCAGCGGCAATGACCTCATACTCGCCAGTGCGGATCGATTCGTGCGATCTTCTAAGATCTAACAAAGCCTTATAGAAATCGTGAACATCATGATTCCAGCGCTCTTCATCCCAGATCATTGGCGCTCTGTTTTCAGGGTCACGACCTCCTTTCATTCCTATCTCATCTCCATAGTAGATCACTGGACTGCCAATGAACGTCATCTGGAGAGCCACAGCGATCTTCATAAGGTCGATCTGATTGAAAGCAAGAGTAAGGATTCTTTCGGTGTCGTGACTGTCGAGAATATTCCATAGAGAATGAAGAGTCTGGGGCGGATAAGCATTCAGGTACAGATTTGTCATAGCAGCAAACTTAGCTGCGGAATTTCCGGCTCTGAACACGTATTCTACAACAGCATCCTTGAAAGGATAATTCATGACAGAATCGAAACTCTTACCTCTTAGCAGAGATCTAGCGTCACCCCAAAACTCAGCGACAAGTATCATCTCATCGTCTAAGCTTTTCAAAAGTGGTCTGAAAAAGTCGGTCCAGAATAGTGGGTCTACTTCTGTTGCGACGTCTAAACGCCAACCGCCAATTCCGTCGCAATCGAATTTCCTTACCAGTCTCTCAACGTATGATTGCCAATCTTTGTTAAGAGCGTTTATTTTCGGCATATATGCGTAGCCGTTCCACCCAACATATGTCATTGCCCTGTCCTGAACTTTTCTTATCGGAAAGCGTTTCACAAAATACCAGTCAACGTAGGGAGATTCTTCTCCCCTTTCTCTTAGATCCTTGAAGGCGAAAAAGTCGTATCCAGTGTGATTAAACACTCCGTCGAGAATGATCTTTACGTCGCTGTCATTGGCAGCGGTTAGAAGTTCCTCGAAGAGCTGGTCGTCTCCGAAATTGTCATCGATTTTCAGATAGTCTTCGGTGTCATATTTATGGCTTGAGGGGCTCTCGAAAATGGGATTGAGGTATATTGCATCTACCCCCAGTTCAAGTAAGTGATCGAAATGATCCAAAATCCCTTTGAGATCGCCACCAAAGAAACCGTCTCCTCCAAGATTTGCGTAATCGGGATCGGCATTCCATTCCTGAACGTTTGGCGGATCATTTCTCGGGTCTCCATTGGCAAATCTCTCCGGGAATATCTGATAGTATGTTGCTCCCTTTGACCAATCAGGGAGGTCGAAGTAGGAAATCGGAAGGCTCTCTTTCGAAAAACAGTA
>NZ_JFHJ01000701.1:0-2726 GCF_003666285.1 Mesotoga sp. HF07.pep.5.2.highcov
GTCCCTTTTTCGCGTAAAAGGCAGAGATTCCAACCAAGACCTCCTTCGGGCGAACGGCCGTTCGCCCCTACAAGAGAACTGCATAATCGTCTGAAATTGTCATCCCGTGATGACTCTGCACGGGATCTCGCACTAAGAACCGCTATACGCTAAAAAACGAAAACCCGCTGAACGCTGTGAAGACAACGTTGTCCGTCAACGGTCCACCGTCCTCCGAGAGGAGCAAAACAAAGATCCCGAAACAAGCTCGGGATGACAGTGTGAGAGGGTTCCAAAAGCCTATACAGGATGATAGCCTTTGCATACTGCTCCATAACACTTCTTGTAGAGCAAACCGTTTCTTTTCACCAGACCCGAGACTCCATGCTCGATACCCAGTTCTTCGACTGGTGTAAAGAGGTGAGGTTCGAATTCTTTGACGTACACCTTTACTAATGTATAATCACTTTGTCAAGCAGTCATTTGCTGTGTCCTACATTTTCCAACCTCGATTGATTCCTATCAAGCGCTCACTAATTTGAAGGGGGTGCTACAATGCGTCGAACATTTCTTTTCTTGATTGTGCTTTCTTTAGCAATCATCTTTCTTGTTAGTTGTCCCGCCCTAAAATACGCTCTCACAATTCAGATAGGAGGCAGTGGAACTACGGATCCATCCGAAGGAGTCCATGAATTTAATAAGAACCAAGTAGTTACAGTAAAAGCATTTCCCGAAAGCTGTTGGGAATTCGACTCCTGGGAAGGTGAAGTAGCCTCGCCTGATTCAACTACAACGACCGTGACTATGGACAAGAGCAAGACTATCAAAGCCGTCTTCGTTTTGGATCAGATTGGCAGCATCATTGATAAGCTAGACCCGCTTACCCCATTATCCTTTAGGCATGGCGAAGAGCTTATTCCGTTGGTCCCGAGCAATATCCAGAGGTTCCTGAATCTTCTTGAAGACGACGATCCTTTGAATCGATGGGCTGCAGCCTATGCTCTTCAAAGAAATCAGCTCGATCAGTCAACTCTTGATGATCTGGAGGATTATCTCGATGACGAAAATCTAACTATCAGGGCTCTCATAGCTGTAGCATTTCTGGTGAGCGGAGATGAATCGGGAAAGTCTGTTTTAGTGAATCTTTTGACTGAAGATACCGTTATGATGTACAGTATCCCGCCTGTTTTGCTTTCAGACTTTGCCGAAGTTATCCTCAACGCTTACTACCCTGCCGAATATCCGTTGACGAGCTTTTCACCACAAACAACCACTGTCTCTGGTGGACCCTGCGAATACACTGTCACTGTGAAAGTGGTCTTTCATGGTGCAGGAGCCTCGGAAACACAGGTTGAAGCATGGGAGACTGATGCCGAAGCAATTTGGAATGGGGCTGACGGTTCACGTGAATGGGGAGACGGATGCTGTACTGTGAAATTCGAGTTTGATTTTTCCGTCCTCGCAGAAGGGGCTCAACCACCGGATGACGCCCATGTTGTAGAAGTCAAGAAAGTCAACAGTAGCCATACCTCTTGGGTGGCTACTCCTCTGCCGACTCCTGGATCGACAGAAACCACGACGGGTGAGTGGGACAGCCTCGACACAGGTCCCGTTATCGCTCATGAAATGGGACACATGATGGGTCTGGATGACGAGTATCATAATGACGAGGATGGGAACTACGTCAATGATAATCCTCAGCCTGAAGGGAGCCCTCCAAGTATAATGGCTCAGACCTGGGGTGGTGCCCAGCCTCTAACTGAACACTTTGATGCGATAATGGAGGCCGCAGATATTGAATGCGATTGTGACTACACGCTTACTATCGATCCGCCATATGATGTCAATATCTCTCCCGGTTCTCATACAGTCACAGTTACAGTTGCGAAAGAAGACGGAAAGCCAGCCAAGAACTGTGATCTCACCCTGAACATTACCGGTCTCCATCCGAAATCAGATGTTAAGCTAAAGACAGATGACGCTGGTAAATCACAGTACACCTATCAGTGCGTTAGGCTAGACCACACTGGAATAGACAACATCAACGTAACGGGGGAATGTGGAGCATTAGGAGATGCAATAAAGGAGTGGATAGCTCTATGGGACTTATTCCCATTTGGGATCAGCCCTTTTGACGGCCAGGAGGATTTTCCTTATTCAATTCCAATGGCAATTGTCTTTGGTGTTGAACCTGCACTCGCCCTTGAAGCAGAGAACCTAGCATTTAACGTCTCAGTAATGATGGGAACAGAGACACTCTTTTCCACGAAGACGCATCACACAGAGATCGAAACCCCTCTGCTTCTAGAACCTGGCAGCGATTTTACTTTGGAGATTGTGCCTATTTCTCTCCCGGATACTGAAGGAACACCGACAGTAATTAACTTTTCGACCTTGCCTCTTGAGTAAATTGAATCATTATCAAAGAACCACAGGAGGCTTGCCAGCAGACGCTGAGCGCTGTGAAGAGCCGTCCTTGGTCCTTCGTCCCAGATCATGGACCCGTCCTTCGCTGAGACCCAAGCCCAGATCCTCAACAGGAGCTTTTCATATGACGTGAAGGACTGTCATCTCGCAGTGCGTCTGTGCGGGATCTCCCATAAAAGAACCGCTTTTCGCTGGTCGCTGAACGCTTGGAAGAGCTGAGAAATAGGATATTTGTGAGTTCGATTCGCTCACGAGAAGGCGAGAGCGAAAATAGGGACTGACCGGGTCCTGTGGTCTGTTGTAGATATATAAGCTATGAC
>NZ_JFHJ01000018.1:0-870 GCF_003666285.1 Mesotoga sp. HF07.pep.5.2.highcov
CAGACGCGCAATGTGGAAGATGGTTTCTTTGAACCCTTTTTTGACAAGGAAGGAACCGTGAACGACTCCGATAGATTTGCGTTGATAGAGGACGGAGTAGTAATCTCTCCATATACGGACAAAAAGACTGCTGCCACCTTCAATCTTACCCATACCGGTTCTGCAGGAGGGGAGTACGATGGCCTGCCTGAGTTAGGGATGCCGATGCTCAAATTCGCAGAATCGCACAAAACCGCAAAGCAACTTCTTGACGGTCAGAAGGCCATATTCATTTTAATCGCGAGCGGAGGTGACTTCACTCAGGACGGTCGATTCGCGACCCCAGCACAATTGGCCTTTCTCTTTGATGGAGACAGATTCATTGGAAGGCTTCCGGAACTGAGCTTAAGTTCACACATCTTCGACATGCTGGGCAAGGACTTCCGTGGCGTTTCAAGTGAAGACTTTCTTGGAATTGAGAACGCGAAACTTACGATCATGGACATGAATGTGAAGAAGCTCTAGATTTCCGTTCCACGAATACCATGAAGCCTGTATTCTTCAAACAACTGGCTTGACATAACGGAAAATCCCGGGAGATACGGTTTGCACTCTATAGCGATACTTGGATCGGGGATTATGGGAAAGTCCATGCGGGGGCCTACAGGGCCATCGATAAAAGAAATTCCCTCTGGATAGTCGATCCAATCGAAAGCAGGGCAAAGGCGATCTCCGAAAAATACGGAGCAACTGTCGCCAGCTTTGAGGAGATTCTGGAAAACAGCAGTGTAGACATTGTGGATATCTGCACGCCGACATTCACGCACAGGGAACTTGCCGTCAGGGCGCTCAGGGCCGGCAAGCACGTCTTCTGCGAAAAGCCCGTGGCGC
>NZ_JFHJ01000191.1:0-3804 GCF_003666285.1 Mesotoga sp. HF07.pep.5.2.highcov
GAGATGAACCAGTTGCCGGATAATTTTTTTACCGTCCAGGAATAAATACGATCATCACCGGGACCTGACGTCCAGTCTATTACGGCGCTGAATTCTACTGTCGCTTCTGTTGCTCCAACGTTGAAGTCCACTTCGACGTCTCCCCTGTTGAAGAAGATAACATCTCTTCCTTCGAATCTGCTTGAATAAGCGTCTTTGATCTGTGAATAAGATTTCATTGCCGTGTTTATTAGCGCAGGATCTGTATATAATCCTGCAAGACCGACTGCATTTTCATCTTCCCAATACTTCTTGAAATCGCTAACAAGCTTTGTAACTTTTACCATTGGATCAATGAAAAAGCATCCCGAAAGAAGCATCAGTAGAATCGCCATAGAAGACGTAATCAGTATGATCCGCTTCATTTTCTCGCCTCCAGCTTTCACTTGGCCTCTGAGAACTCATGAAAAACCACAACGGACCACGAATTTTCCTTACAACAAGTGATTTTAGCACCATTCCAAATAGAACAGTCACGAGATGTAAACTAGACAATTTAAGAAAGCGAGTCAAATCATTGGCAAAACCTCGGCTATATGGTTATCTGTAATGACCCGATAGTGAAAACCATCGAATACTTGAACCAAATTAAGATAAACTAATGGTAGGAAAGGAATGGGGGTGCGTTTATGAAAATGCTTTTCTTTATGCTTTTATCTATACTTGTAATTGTTCCGACAGGCCTGGCACAAGAGAATGTCGGAGTTCTAATTGTCGGGGAACCTGACGGCCAGTATAAGAGCATTCAGGCAGCTATCGATGCTGCAAATCCCGGCGATACAATAAGAATACTTCCGGGAACATACAAGGAGAGCCTTTCAATCAGCAAAGAGATAAAGCTAGAGGGCTCCTCAAGAGACGAAGTAACAATAATGCCCGAAGAAGGAAAGGATCTCGGGATCTTCGTAAGAGGTGCCAAGAACTTCTCGATAAGAAGCGTGACTGTCATCGCCAGCGGCGCAGCATAAACGTCTCCAGGTCCTCCGGCCAGATAGAAGACGCCTTCATAGCGGGCGGCCGCTTTGGAATCTCTTTCAGCGGCACAGGGATGACTCTAGAGGTTCTCGATTCACACATCACCTGCTATGACGGCATGGATAACGAGGAGTATATTGAAACCAGACTGGCCGGAATCTACGCGTACGGTAACGCCACCCTGATTGCCGAAAACTGCGTCTTCGAAAGGAACGGAGTTGGAATAAGCCTGACAAACGACCTGAAGTACAAGATCACAGGATGCACTTTCAAGAGAAATACAGTAGGGGTTTCACTTGGTGGTAATGCTACGGGATCTCTATCTGAAAACGTAGTCACGGAGAACATCGAAAACGGTATCTTGATCAACTCATCTTCCGAAACCAGGTTGGAGAACAACATCTTCTTCGGGAATATTTGGCATGGTCTCGACCTCTATTTGAATCGATGCACGGAGTGTGAATGCGGCGGCGATGAATTCAACGGGACCGTTGTCGGTTCAGGAAACAGATTTGAGTCCGAAGATGAGATCTGCCCGATAGATTTCTGGGATGAAAGCTTCTACAGTTTCGATGAGAATCTGGGCAAGTTGGCTGACAAAGAATAATCAAGAGTATCACCTTTCGATTTGCTCCAATGTACCGGCAACTATGTTCTCCATATCACTGCGAGGAGCATTCGCAACATTCTTCTTCCCAAGACTTTCCAAAAAACGGTTCGATTTCATATAATTCCTTTGTATATCTATTATTTAAGTTCACATAGTAATTCAACACTAAACTTCCTTTCAGGAATAGATTTACACACTAACTGATAGTTAATTACAGATGCATCTCTCAATTAAGCATGGTATACTAATGTTCGAAGGAGCGAGATGCGTAAGATGAGACGGGACAGGTTTTATAAAACAGTCTTGATAGTCTTTACGATTGGTTTGGCGATAGCGGTGATGACAATGGTAATCGCCCTGATCAACCTTACTGACGCAAACACCTCTTCAAAAGCTTTCAGAGAATATCTCGACGAGTCAAACGTTATCGAGTCGAACCCCTAAGAATCTCTACGATTCTGCTATTTCTAGGCCTACGGATTGGCACGTATCTAGCTAATTCATCCCATACTGTATATCTCAAACCAAAGAATAATCTCATGCAAAGTCATTAGCCAGTTTCTCTTGCTCTCTTGCGTAAGAATTCTGCAAGTAGAAAGATTCAGAGAACATTAGCTTTCTATGATCCTCCTCATAGATCTTCAAGCCGAAATTTGTGTAACCAATTCTCGAAAAAGGCAATCCTTAACTAGCAATGGGTTGAGCTCCTACTGGAGCAAAATCAGTTGACAAGAACAAGAACAGAGGCCCTGAAAGAGGCCTCTGTTAACTAACTATCCGATTCTCATTTAAGTATTTCCATAGGCAATCTGCAGAACTATACTGAATCTAGGTCTGCTTCATTCTCATCCAGGAAGTCTTCTAAGACCGATGCTCACTCAGGTCTTCTTACATGCATCGAAATCTTCGTCAATACTTACTCTCCGGGAACTCGGGCCCGTTGTAATAATTCTCATAGACACTACCTGTTGGTGCAAATCCGTTCGTGCCTATCCACTCGGCCATTTCACCGTATTTACCCTGCATTTGCAAGGTCCCGTGTAAGCTGAGCAAACGTATAGACCTCCCGGAATCGATCCCCTAATGGTATCTCCTCTTCCCGGAAGATCAGCGGAGATGGGAAATCCAATCTCCACTTCAAGGTTCTCCATATCCATGTTGTGATAAGCTACAGGAGGAATCCCTGCCGGAAATCCCTTCGTTTTACCCAGAATAGGCCGCTATCTCTCCGTAGTACCTTCCTATTATAGTGGGAAGATCCTGAACATTCGTCCAGGCTCGTATAAACAGCGCTGGTTGCTCTTCCTGCTTCAATACTGCAATCGACGATGATCTGGTATTCCTTCCTCCTTGCATCCCTTAGTAATTGTCTTCTCAGAACGGACCCTCTCGATAACTGCCTAACAAAAAATTAGATACTGATTACATCAGCTAGAATACTCTTTTTCAACGAATTCCCTATGACTTCGACAGCATCGCACGTTGCCATCCATCCACGGACAAGTCACCTTAAGCAAGACTAGATCTGCTCCTGTGCAACACGGATATCTTTCGCCGAAAAGTCAAAATCATCTACTTTGCGAATTCTGCATCCAGCAAATAGCATTGCAATTTGTGCTTCTTGGATCTAAGGAGCTTGAAGCGCAACGTTAAACAATATCTCTGGGAATCGGTCAATTCTTACAGTATCTCTACAGCAGGCGATTCATAAGAAATCCCAATCTTGACAAAGAGCCCTGTTAATATTTGACGGTCATATTGCTCTAGAAAGTGAGTGTCGAGTTAGCGATTGTCCAGCTCTTGTTCCAGAAAGTATAGCTTACACTCGGGACACCGTCACAAAGGTCCTTGAGCCAGCCCGCCATGTGTACTCCGCCATTGACGTCGAAGCCGGCCGTTACTTTGTATCCAACCTGGGTAGAGCTACCGGCAGAGGCGTTAGTCTCGCCCTTCAGCCATGGGACGAACTGCACGAATGGGCCCGCAACATAGTAAACGTATGCCGAAAGGGTAAGAGGAAGAGATCCCTTTGCCCAGGCATTGACCTTTGCATCTGCATCAAATTGCAGACCGGAGTAATTTGCCGAGTAGTTTACATTTTTACTCCATCCATTTTCATATTTGACAGTTAGCGTCGTGTTTGCAGAAAGCGTCGTAGAAGCCGTGAAACCTATAACACC
>NZ_JFHJ01000026.1:0-1887 GCF_003666285.1 Mesotoga sp. HF07.pep.5.2.highcov
GCTCCAGTGGGCCAAGGAACTGATGTGTCTTTGAAGGCTCGGACAACGGCCATAACGGCCTCTGAATTCTGAATAAACTGGAGAATGCGATTCTTCTCCTTCTGGTTTGCCGCAAGATCGTAGCCGGGAATATCGGTGAATGACACTGTTGCATATACTGTCTTTTTTGGATTGAAGATTTTCGAAAGTTCATCTACTCTTCTGTCGTGTACTTTCGCAACGGCCGTATGAGCCTCGTTCTTGTGACTGGAATGGGGTTCGACACCAGTTAGGAGGGTGAACAGCGTGCTTTTCCCGCTCAACGGTAGACCAAAGATGCCTATCTCCATAACAACGCCTCCTTTTGACACATCTATATTATCAGAATAGCGACTGCAATGGAAAGCCAGATTCAAGACAAGCGAGGGAAGGTGAGGGTTCTATAAAGTCCCTTCATCCATGAAATAGATTCACTGCAGAACGCCGTAGTGCAATTAGAACACTGCTGAAACGTAGCTTGGAATTGAAAAAGGGGCTACACCGTGTGACCGCTGATCCTCTTCAGGGCGGCTCTGTCCAGAATCCTTATCTGTCTTCCGTCCTGCTTGATTAACCCCTGCGCAACAAACTCAGAGAAAACTCTTGACAAAGAGGGTCTGGCCACTCCAAGAGCGTCAGCAAGCTCTTCCTTCGTAGTCTTCAGTTCGAACTCATCTCCCAGATCGTCACTTTGTCTGAGAAGAAAGTTTGCCAACCTTTGATTCAGAGTGTTCAAAGAGAGCATCCACACCTTTTCTGCCAGAGTAGTCAGTCTGTCTCCCATATCCCTAAGCAGGTTTCTCAAAAAGACCTCGTATTCCCTGCAAAGCCAGAGAATCCCATCTCTTTCGATGTAGAGAACCGCGGTTTTCGCTGTTGAGACTATATCTACTGGAAGATGATTCTCTGTAGCGAAGAGAAAGCCGGAAGCAAGTATAGACGGAGCCTCCATCGTTTCAATCGTTATGACCTTGCCGGAAAAGTCCTGCATTTGCGCCTTTGTCTGTCCTTGAAGAAGGACGAGCATTTCATCACAGACTGAGTTCTGTTCTTCGATAAGTTCTCCGGGATGGAAGAAACTGATCCTGTGCTTCACACTTCCGAAGATCCTTTCAAGCTCGCCGACTTTTATCCCTTCAAACAAAGTGCATCTTCCCAGATTGAAAATTAATGGATTCAAAAGTCACCCCCGTGAAAGGTCGATTCATTTTGATTATAACCAGATTAGTTGTTTTTTGGTGTTCGGTTTGCTGTTTTCCAGCAGTTTAAGTCTTAAGCGCTTGATTTTGGCATCCATTAAATAGTATGATATTTTTAGTATACTTTGATATCTTCTTTAGGAGTTGTTGCGGGTCAGCATTTTAGCTAATCTCAAGTTTTTGAGTCCGCAGCTTGTACTCTTGTAAAGACATAATGGAGGCAATCTTGAGACTTTTCATATTCGATGTGGGTGGGGTTGTTGCAGAAAATACAAGTGTGGTTCCGTCGATAAGCGGCTTTCTCGGTATCTCGAAAGAGGAGTTTGTGGAGATTGCGGAAATGGATAATCTCCTTGCTTTGCAGACGGGAAGAATCACGGTAGAGGAATTCGTTTACGTTTTCTCTCGAAAGCTCGGTAGACCGGTCCCGGGGAATATCTGGGACATGTTTTTCAAACCGACTCCAATGGAGGAGACCGTCAGAATAATCGAGAGACTTCGAAGAAAATATAGGGTGGTTGCCGGCACAAATACAATCGAGTCACACTACGAAATACACAAGTCGCGGGGCGACTACGAACTCTTCGACAGGGTATATGCATCACATTTGATCGGATATGCAAAACCAGACAAGGCATTTTACAGTCATATCCTTCGTGAAGAGAATTGC
>NZ_JFHJ01000269.1:0-3437 GCF_003666285.1 Mesotoga sp. HF07.pep.5.2.highcov
GAAAGCTTCACTGCAAAATATGCGCCGATAACGTTCCCGGCAGCAAGAACCAAACCGGGAACCCAGTATATCATCCCCTTTGAAAGGAAGACAACGAGAGCAAACACCGTGTAAACAAAAACAATTACTACCTTTGCGAAGTTCGTTTTCACAAGATCATACCCGTACGTGAGAGTTATTGCTCCAATCAAGAAGAAGCCCACACCTGCTTGCAAAAAACCACCATAGAAGCCCACTCCCAAAAAGATCAGCGCTGTAAGTAGTCGAGAAGGTTTCGAAATATTCGGTTTTCCTGGTTTCAGAAATACTAGAACTGCTACTGCAAGAAGCATCAATGCAATGACTTTCTCCAGGAGATCCTTCGGAATACTAGAGACGAACATAGAACCAATTACTGATCCAATTGTAGAAAACACAATCGCCGGAATGATCGAATTCTGAAGTCTGATTCCCGATGAATGAAAGGTCTTCATTCCAATGGCACTTTCGAACAATACTCCCAGTCTGTTTGTCGCATTTGCAACGGGAGGGGGTATTCCAATCCACATAAGCAACGGGAGTGTGACCATGGAGCCACCTCCCGCCATAACGTTCATGAAACCTGCTGCCACACCGGCAAGGTAAATCAAGACGATCTGCATAAATGTCATTTGGGTTTATTTCCTAGTGTGAAGAAGCTTTCGAGTCGTCCATGTCGATCTTCTTCATCAACTTCCTGAGAGAGGCCATAAGCGATGCGAACTCGGCCTCGGAAATATTCACCTGATTCGCAATTCTCAAAGGTATCGAAAGAGCCTTTTCTCTCATCTCTTTACCTTTATTGGTCAATCCAATATTGACGTGTCTCTCATCACCTTGAGATCTTTCTCTTGTTAGTAGGCCAAGTTTTTCCATTCTCTTTAGCAAAGGAGTAAGGGTCCCCGAATCGAGGAAAAGCCTTTCTCCCAGCTCCTTAACTGTAAGCGGTTCCTTTTCCCAAAGGACAAGCATAACCAGATATTGAGGATACGTAATACCAAACTCCGAAAGCACAGGCCTGTACAATCTAGTTATTCCTCGGGAACTGGAATATAGGGCAAAACATAGCTGATTGTCAAGTTTAAGAAGTTCCTCTCCACTGGGAACAGATGAGTTATTCTTCATTCACCTTACCGCCTCCACGATTGCAGAGCGAAATGTCTCTGGTTCCTCTTTTGGTTCGAACCTTCCAATAATCTCACCATTTCTATCTATCAAAAACTTCGTGAAGTTCCACTTCACTTTTCCCGAAAACTCCTTTTTTCCTCCGCCACTTGTCAGGTACTCATAAAGTGGATGAATGTTCTTTCCCTTTACATGAATCTTGGAAAACATGGGAAAGGTGATATTGAAGTTAGTGCTGCAAAACGTCTTTATCTCTTCATCACTTCCGGGCTCCTGACGAAGAAAATCGTTAGAGGGGAAACCCAAAACGACAAAGTCCTTTTCCTTGAATTCTTCATAAAGATGTTGCAGGCCTTCATACTGAGGTGTATATCCACATTTACTCGCAGTATTTACCAGCAGAACAACCTTACCTTTGAAGTCTTCCATAGACTTGTTCCAACCGTCAATAGTAGTTAGTTCAAAGTCATATATACTCATTACTTCACCTCCTATCTTATTGTACACTATTTAGTTGTATCATGCAAGTAATTTGCATAATAAGCCTTCTCAGTCAATTCACCTTTTGAGCCATGAAAAAATTGGCAGCTGCCGGAAAAAGAGTATTGAAAGCTTCTCCATCGAAATCTGTAGTTGATCGATTTCTACTGCAGACAAATATAGCTCACATCCGGGTATTCGAGGCAAATGAGTAGGTAAAGTGTTATAAATGAATCATCATATCTGCTTCCTAGATTTTTCTTAAGTAGGTGTTAGTTCTTGATAGATGAGAATACGATTGTAAACAGAATCGAAGAAGCCCTTGTTAAGGCAAACACCATTCTGGATAATCGGGCGAGGGCCTTTCTGAATGACTACACTGGCCCATTTTCGGCTATCCTTCGGGAGAACGCAGTGATTTCGGAGGAGTCGGGACTGCCTTTATGCCAGGACACGGGGTTTATCGAATTCTTTGTATTCATGGGTCATGAAGTGATCCTTGAAAGACCGATCTCAGAAATCCTCGACCGTGCTGTAAGGAATGTATATTCAAGTAATCCTTACAGGTACTCAGTTGTAAAGGACCCTCTTCATCATAGAGAAAATACCGGCGACAATACCCCATCGGTAGTTCACACGTTCATCCAGACGGGGAAGAGACTGGAAATTCGTTTTCTGGTGAAGGGGGGAGGAAGCGAGAACCTGTCCAGGCTCTTCATGCTTAATCCAACGACAACTCAGCAGGAACTTGTAGATACAATTGTACACTCGGTCTTGGAAAACGGAGCAAGGGGCTGCCCTCCGTTGAAGATAGGAATAGGAATCGGTGGAAGCTCCGAAAAGTCGATGATTCTCTCGAAGCTCGCACTGACAAGAGAGATAAACGCGGCGAATCCCGATCCCTACTACGCTATGCTGGAGGAACGGCTTCTCCGCGAGATAAATAATCTCGGGATCGGTTTTCAAGGCCTTGGCAAAGGTATTACTGCATACTCAGTGAGTATTGAGACTGCACCTACCCACATCGCTACTCTACCAGTTTCACTTGCGGTGGACTGCTATCTCTGCAGAAGGGGAGTGGTGGTCTTTGAAGATTGACGATCTTGTTTGCTGTCAGGAACTATACTATACAGGCAAGCTACTGGTTATGAGAGATGCGGCCCAGATGCGTTTGAAAGAACTTCACGAACAAGACCGGCCTTTGCCTGTTAAGTTGGAGGGGGCAGTGGTTTTCTACGCCGGTCCGGCAAAGCCAACCAAGGAAAGCTTTGGAGCTATTGGACCTACTACTTCCATAAGGATGGACTGTTTTCTGGAAATGCTTTTTCAACAGGGTGTTCAGGCTACAATAGGTAAGGGAAAGAGATCGGATCTCTCAACCTCGCTGTGCAGAAGATACGGAAGAGCCTACCTGCTTGCACCGAGTGGAGCTGCAGCTTCGCTATCAAAAAGGATCAAATCGTTACGAGTCATCGCATACGAAGATCTGGGAACCGAAGCAGTATATGAAATCGAAGTCGAAGACTTTCCGCTAATTGTTGCAACAGACAAGAATGGTCTGGATATCTTTTCTTTAGAATAGAAGGTGATTTAGTGAATGAAAGAGCGCTGAAACTTCACAAGGATCTCAGGGGAAAGCTTGAGGTAAGAAGCAGGGTGAAAGTTGATAGTATGGAGGCATTGTCTTTGGCATACACTCCGGGGGTCGCAGACGTTTGCCGCACAATCGAGAGAAAAAAGGAACTGGCATATGACTACACCAACAAGTGGAACTACGTCGCAGTTGTCTCAGATGGAACGGCGGTTCTGGGCCT
>NZ_JFHJ01000118.1:0-2314 GCF_003666285.1 Mesotoga sp. HF07.pep.5.2.highcov
CGCCTAAGACTATCGTCTGCCAGAGCAATGGCAAGAATAAACCCCTCACGTTTGGCCGATCTCTTTGGCTTTACAGTATAACAACCGCTGTAATAGAAACCGCCGTCGAAATCAAGATAATCGAGTCATTAATCGACCAGCTCATTTTGTCGAGGCTTCGCAATGTATGGCCGGGCTCGTATCCCATTATTTCCAGAGCGGACGCGGTGTCCTGGGCCTTCTTTAGCGAGGTCGTAATCACGGGTATCACCACTGAGAGAGAGTTTCTTACTCTCTTGAAAAAACTTCCGCCATTGAATTCCACACCTCTAGCCTTCTGGGCCATAATTATTCGATTCGTCTGAAGCGAGAGAAGAGGAATGAAAGTGAGGGTTAGTGAAAGTGCCATTCCGAGTTCAGAAACCCTCTTAGTTTTCATCGGTAGCTTTCCGACGATTGCTTCAATGGAGGAGGAGATCTCCATGGGGGTTGTTGTATATGATAATGTAATGCTGAAGAAGACTGCAAAAACCATCCTAACAGTCAATAAGGTGGCGTTCAAAAGGCCCTCTTCTGTTATCCTCAGTATCTTCATATCCAGCAGGACTTTTCCGTGCGTAAAGAAGAGCTGGAAGATGACAATTAAGAGTAGAAGAAACTTGATTGTCCAGAGGGTTTTGATGTACTCCCCCAGCGGAACCTTTGAAAGCAAGAGAAGCGAAATCCAAAAGGAAAAAAGGATCAGAGAATCAACAATGCCGCTCAAGAACAAAGATCCCACCGCAAGCGCCACAAAAGAAATCGTCTTGACAACGGGAGACAGTTTATGAATGATTGAGTCGGCAGGGAAGAAGCGACCTAAGGGAATCTCTACCAACCATCTCTCTCCCTGTAACGAACAAAGCTGGTGGGAGTTTCCCATAAGGCTACTTCATAGAGCTCGAACGAATTCCCGCGAATCTTGCCTGCGAGTTTATTGAAAATCCACTCTGCTATGTTCTCTGCAGTTGGTTGCGATAGCACATCATTTATATAAGAGTGATCCAGCACACTCAGGACTTCGTCTCTGACAATTTCTTTCATTTTCAGAAAGTCGATTACCATGTCTTCCTCTTGCTTCTCCCCGGCAACGGTAACTTGAAGTTTATAAGTGTGACCGTGCAGCTTCTCGCACTTACCGTGATACATGGTGAGGTTATGTGCTGCGTCAAAAGTGAACTCCTTCGTTATGAAGAACATTTCTCTGTTCACCCTCCTTCCTCGCAAAACATCTACCCTTGAGAACCAAATATCGTTTTCTGTGTGACGATACTTCGAATTTCCTGTCGAAATCATTCAGTGATCACAAGTATAACTCATCCAAATGGGTATTCCAGCTACTCCAGTCCGGCCCGTAAGATGCTCCACGATCTAGTATAGTATCCCTGCTTTCTTATCGGACCCTGAAAGAGGAAACCTGCTCTTCTAACCAGAAAAAATGTGGAGACCATCTCAGCCTGGAATTAGAGACAAAACGCAGAACAAGAATAAAGTTAGACTGCAATAGAATTCTAGGACTAGGTTTGACATATATCTAACCATATGTTATGATCTCAGTGTAAGATATATATCGAACCGGTGGAGGAATTGATAATGTCAAATTGCACTACAAAATCGATGAGAGAAGTTACGGAACAGATAGAAAAGGCACGAGTAGAAATCTTGAAGTCCAGACCCTTCCTTACTTTTCAGTAGGACTAGAGAAACCCCAAGAAAAAGAGAGAGCCTGAAGGTTCTCTCTTTTTGAATGAAAGAAACAAAAAAGGGTCTCTACCGAGAGACCCGAAGTCATCTTTCTTTCCGTGGGGGAAAAGGGGGGTTGCTTGTATGTCGCGATTCTACTGGTTTATTTCTTCAGAGTGCAAAAAAGTTTCCGTATCTTATAGAAGCCGATCTGGCTTTATCGATTTCCTTCTGGACATCTTTTCCGATTTTCAAAGATCCCTTCTTCATATCGACTCCTCCTTTTCGTCTGTTCGATTCATCTCTTACATTTTCATCATATCACTACGTTAGATAGTTGTCAAACTATTATTGTTAACGCACAATAAACTTCTAACAATATATCGATTAAGCAGATTTACGATCTTGCACTTTCAAATGGATTTGATTCGACACCGAAGAATACTTGTACATGTTCCGCATTTTAAGTACGTTATAGAGTTGCGTTGTTGATGAATTTCCCTGGTTCAAGGTTTCTCGAACCTTATCCATGCTATAATTCAATACAAGTCGAACTTGAGAGGTGTATTCCTTGAATATAATCCCGGGATACGTTGAACTCGTAGAGATTTTG
>NZ_JFHJ01000559.1:0-6684 GCF_003666285.1 Mesotoga sp. HF07.pep.5.2.highcov
AATCCGCAATCACTATCTGAAGGAAGTTTTATCGTTATCTTCATTCTGTACGAGTTCTTAAGTTTCGAAAGCACTGGTGTGAGAGGGCCGAAGACCTCTATTGTATCGAGTTTTTCTGCTTTGACTTCACTTAGAATCCTCTCTGCCAGCTCACCGCTCTTGTCTTCCGTATCTCCGTAGCATATGATCTCTGCGATCTTAGCGAATGGCGGATTGTTTAGCTCCTTCCTGAGAGCTATCTCATCTTTGTAGAAGGCTTCGTAGTCTCTCTCGAATGCCGCTTTGATTATCCTGTTCTTCGGGTTAAAACTCTGAATGAAGGCTTTCCCTATGCCGGCTCTGCCGGAGCGTCCGCTGACTTGAGATATGTGCTGGAATGCAGTTTCGGGACTATCGTAACTCGGGAAACTCATCAGTCTGTCTGCATCGACCACGAGAACCATTTCAACGTCTGGGAAGTCAAGACCTTTTGTGATCATCTTTGTTCCAACGATTATCTGAGACTCCTTCTTTGAGATCTCAAGAAGGGCTTTTTCATAAGCCACTGGGTTATCGATAGTCTCCCGGTCCATCCGCATAATCTTCACGGAAGGGAAGTATTTTTGAAGATCGTGTTCGACTCTCTCCGTTCCAAAGCCCCTTGCAGAAAGCGTCATTGATCCGCAGCTGGGACAGGTCTTTGGAATCGGCTCTTTGTAACCGCAGTAATGACACTTCAGTGAATTGTCGGCCTTATGGTAGGTCATTGAAACCGAACAGTGTGGACAGGTAATCGTATTTCCGCACGTAAAGCAAACAACGTAATTTGAATAGCCCTTTCTATGAACGAAGACGAAGACCTGCTTCCCTGCCGCAATCGTTTTCTTAATCTCTTCAAGAGCCCTCTTGCTGATTATGGGATTCTTTTCTTCCTTCATATCGATAAGCTCAATTATTGGGAAGGAACCGACGGGTCTTTCGGTGAGGCTGAGAAGAATCAGTTTTCCAGATTCCGTCAAGTGATAGTGACTCACTCTTGGAGTTGCCGAGCCAAGAATTATGGGAACATTCAACAGCTCGGCCTTCTTCATAGCGGCTTCGACTCCATCATAGTAAGGCACGCTCTGCTGATAGAAACTTGTGTCATGCTCTTCGTCAACGACTATTAGACCGGTGTTCTTCATCGGTACCCAAAGTGAACTTCTAGTACCGACAAGGATGTCAACATTTCCTTCAACTGCGTCTAGCCATATTTGCTGTCTCAAGCCTTTAGCCATATAGCTGTGGTATTGTCTTACATCTCTGCCTGGAAAAGCACCTCTTATTCTCGCGAGAAGCTGTGGCGTTAGTGAGACTTCAGGGACTAGATACAAGATCTGCTTGCCCTTGTTCAACAAGTATTCCATGACTTTGAAATAGACTTCAGTTTTTCCCGTCCCGGTAAGTCCGTGTAGCAGAAAGGCTTTCGATCCGCTCTCCATTATGCTCTTGTAGACCTCTTTCTGCTTACCGTTAAGTTCCGTCACTGCGGGAATCACCCAGTGAGAATCGTCTTCTTCCGTCTCCTCTTCAGTTAGAATTCCCTTAGAAATCAAGGTTTCAATGGGGCTTCTGCTTTTGAGCTGCAGCTTTTTTTCAAGTTCGGAAACTTCGGCAGATTCAACTGAAAGAAGATAATCGACTATCGTTTGCCAGAGTGGAGTAAGGTTCTGCTTCAAAAGGTCTGTTTTCAAAGAGAGTGATATGCGTCTAATTTTGCGTTTTTTCGGAGTTCTCCTTTCGAAGCTATGCATGATCTTGACGTCACGCAATGAAAGAAGCTCTGTAAGTTTTTCCTCTCCATATTGCTTAATAAACTTATCTTTCTTGGTTGGAGAGAATCCCAGCTCGTCGGAAAGCGGCACGACAAAGTCATCTACAGATAGGAGTTTTCCAGGCGGGAAGAAGAGATCGAAGACCTTTCCAGGAGGCGCGATATATTCTTTCATGACGAACTCCGCCAGTTCGAGATCCTTAGATGAGAGAAATGGCCTACCGTCCAATCTCTTGTTTATACTCTTTATCCTGTATCTCCCAGTCTTACCTTCCAGCGATACAACGTAACCCACAGTGTTGCGTCCCGAAAAGTTCACTTCAACCCTTTCTCCAGGTTCGACTGGAGAATCAGTCATATAAGTATATGTGTCATATAGTGGGGAATTCGATATCGCAACCTGGATAAGCACTGGTTAAGAGTCCTCCTCGTTGTATATGACTCTCGATAATAGGTCGGAGCATCTCGATCTGCTTTCGGGATATTTGAAAAGGCTTGCGTAGAATCTAACGGCTGCAAAATCCCTTTCCAGCTGAGCCTCTAAAAGATCTGCATCTATTTTCATTTCTTTCTTCAGTGCTCCATCTACGACTTTTCTCCACAAAGAAGCCGTAGTTATTATTGGAATCTTCATTGAGTGTTTGATGTTCGAAAGATGATTTCTTCCCTTTTCATTGAAGCCCAGTACTCGAATGTATTGGGGGCCGAATTCGTTGCTTTTTCTTATAAGATTATCGGTGAATCTGAAGACGGGATAATACATAAGTCTTCTTATTCTGGACAGAGTAAACCGCTTCGACTTGACGCAGTGGAGAAACTCTTCAAGGCTTCCTGAAAGGGAACACTCTCGAAATCTCGCATCCAGGCCTTCAACGAATCCGTAATACCTATTATAGTCGTCCCTTGACAAAAGTCTGTAAAATGAGATGAAAAACGATTCTACGTCCTCCTTGAATACAGGACCTCTTCCGCTTCTGATTTCCTGCAAGATTATGTCAAACGGCTCTTTGGGGATAGCTTGAGAAGCGCTTTCAATGTCGCCTTTCTGAATGAGTTTTCTTATTGCCGTTGCCGATGAGAACTTGCCTCTGTGTTCTTCATCCGTATAAGAAGAGCCCACTCTCTTGATCGAGAGAGGTGCGATCTTGCTGCCAATCTTGTTAATTGCCCTTAGATATTCGACGCCAAGGATATTGTTGGACGAACCAATCTCTTCTATTCTGTGAGAAAGATTTTTATCTTCAATATGTATGAAATCCCTGAGGGCGTACTTCCTTGCGTTGGGGAACGAGTGGCCCTTCTTCAAATGCTTTTTAAGTAGATCTCTATAGTATTCCGGTTCTTCGATTAGGATTTTCGAAACTTTTTTCAGCAGTTCCGTATCATCTGTTTCGCTGCCGAAAACTATGTCCGTCACTCCAATGTGGTCAAGAGTCCAGATAGCTCCCGTGGCAAATCCACCAGCATCCTGCAAAGAATAGACCACAGGAAGCTCAACAACGAGATCGATACCCTGCTTTAGGGCCGCTTTCGCTCTTGCAAACTTCTCGACGATGGCCGGTTCGCCTCGCTGGACGAAGTTTCCGCTCATCACCGCAACGGTCACATCGGGCTTCACAAGGTCTTTTGACTTCTCGAGGTGGTAGAGATGTCCATAGTGAAAGGGGTTGTATTCAACTACGAGACCGAGTACTTTCATATATGAACCTCCCATATACAGCGCTCGCCGGCAGCGATTCTATTCAACTACATGTTCTGCAAGGTGCAAGCTTCAAGAAGGACTACCGACTCCATCAAGAATATGAACTCCAAAAGTTCTTACCCGTCCTTCGAGCAAAGCCCAGATCCCGGATCAAGTCCGGGATGACAGTGTTAGACGATTGCGAGAAAGTCACATTCCGTCATGCTGAATCAGAAGCCGTCCTTGGTCCTTCGCCCAAGGTCGTATACCCGTCCTTCGAAAGAGCCGCTGCACGCTTAAGAACAAAAAACCGCTGGTCGCTGCGCATCCAAGTTTTCGGTTCTTTGTCGAGAATTCCGTCATGCTGAACTTGTTTCAGCATCCAGCTCTCTCTTTTGGAAGAACTTTTCAATGGACATTGATTTCCCCACTCTTCCTACCACCGACATGCAACCCGCAACCACGATTTCTCAAAAACCCAGATCCCGGATCAAGTCCGGGATGACAGTGTTTTGTGATTGCAATAACGTCACATCCTGTCATGCTGAACTTGTTTCAGCATCCCGGGGGGTTCTCCGAAAACGTTACATACAGTCATTCTGAACTTGATTCAGAATCCCGACGTTTCTTTCTAGTCGCCCATAGTCTTTTCGGATAACGGAGAACCGCTCAACAATCAACCAGTTTCTCTTGCTCTTACGAACCCGCCACCTGCTACCACGGATCACGTTTCTCATAAGCCCAGATCCCGGGTCAAGCCCGGGATGACGTCTTCATTAGCACTGATAATTGGTGAAGGTACTGGGCCGTTTCGATTGCCAGACCCTAAACCCCAGATCCGAGACCCGGTATTAATTCCGTCATTCTGAACTTGATTCAGAATCCCGCTCTTCTGTTGAATGTCAGTAACGTACTTACTTCATCGCCTTTAGAAAAAGGTCTTCTTTCTTCTTCTTGCAACTTGCATCTTGGAACTTGCAACCGTTCTTTTCTGAGAACGTAGAACTTTTCAATGCACATTGATTTCCCCACTCTTCCTACCACCGACCTGCGACCCGCAACCACGATTTCTCAAGAACCCAGATCCCGGATCAAGTCCGGGATGACAGTGTTTTGTGATTACGATAACGTCACATTCCGCCATCCTCAAGAAACTGTCCTTCGTCAAGGATCATGAACCTGTCCCTCGAAAGATCCGCTTCACGCTTAAGAGCAAGAACCCGCTAGTCGCTGCACGTCCAGGTTTTCGGTTCTATGTCGAGAATTCCGTCATGCTGAACTTGTTTCAGCATCTTGCTCTCTCTTTTCGTAGAACTTTTCAACTGACAGCGATTTCCCTGTTCTTATTGCCACGGACCACCGACATCTAACCTCGGTTTCCCCTCCTCATGTCTATTTGACCATCACTCCATATAAAGGTCCTGCGGATACCCTTTCTATTCTGATCTTAACAGGTTGACCGATCAGATCAGGCTCAGCCTCGTATATTACTATCTTGTTGTTAATTGTTCTTCCGTAGATTTTGCCGTTCCCTTTCACCTTTCCTTCTCCAATCACATCGATTGTTTCATTAAGATACTTTTCGTTCTCTTCCCTGTTAATGTGTTTCTGAATTGCAAGGAGATCGTTTAATCTTTTCGTCTTAACTTCTGGAGGCACATCATCTTCCATCTTCTTTGCAGAGAGGGTGCCTTCTCTTGGCGAATACATCGCGAGATTGACGCGCTCAAACCTAACTTCCTTTACTAGCGACACTGTCTCTTCGTACTCTTTTTCAGTCTCTCCGGGAAACCCGATAATCAAATCGGTACTGAGAGAAGCACCTTTAATCTTGTTTTTCACCCGGCCAATTAGATCTAGATAATATTCCCTCGTGTAACCTCTATTCATATCTTTCAGAACTCTGTTGCTTCCAGATTGAACCGGCAGATGAATCGCACGAGACACTTTTTCCGAGGATGCTATCACATCTATTAGTTCGTCACTGAAATCCCTGGGATATGATGTCAAGAACCAGATTCTCTCAATCCCGTTTATCTCAGTAGTCTCTCTAATCAGTTTTGCAAGGGAAGAACCATCTTCGAGATCCTTTCCATATGAGTCCACATTCTGTCCGAGATAGGTGATTTCTCTGTAACCATTTTCGGCAAGTCCTCTCGCTTCCGAAAGTATATCATTCATATTTCTGCTCTTTTCCCTCCCTCTCGTGTAGGTACTATGCAGTATGAGCAGAACTTGTTGCATCCGAATATTATGGTTATCCATGCATGATGCATGCTTGTCCTGATTCTAGGAGTATCTGAATCGAGTTCGTCGATGAAATCACCCATCTCAATGAATCTCTCACCTGACTCCGCTCTGCCGAGCAGTTCATCTACTCTAGTGATTGCACGAGTCCCAAATACAAAGTCAACCTCTTTGTGAGTGAGTAACTCTAGCGCATTCTTTTCCGCTACACATCCACAGACACCTACGAGAAGTCTTTTTTTCCGCTTCTTCACTGCTTTCAACTGCCCGAGTTTGCCGTATAACTTGTCTTCGGACTTTGCCCTAACTGCGCAAGTATTTACGATGACGGCGTCAGCCTCTTCCTCACTGGCAGCAATTTCGTGACCGGCTTTCGATAGAACGCCCATCATTGCCTCTGTATCGT
Source organism: Mesotoga sp. HF07.pep.5.2.highcov (assembly GCF_003666285.1). Classification (NCBI taxonomy): domain Bacteria; kingdom Thermotogati; phylum Thermotogota; class Thermotogae; order Kosmotogales; family Kosmotogaceae; genus Mesotoga; species Mesotoga sp. HF07.pep.5.2.highcov. The sequence continues at coordinate 6,127 of NZ_JFHJ01000559.1, forward strand.
TGATATTCATCTGACATCCAAAGGTTCTAAAGGCTACTTTCAAAAGATCACTCCTATTCCGATATCATTGCTCAGCTAAATTGTACCTCATTAGTCGGGGGCGAGTAACCACGTTGTGTTACCATTCTAATGGGAAGAATTCACTGTCAGCATGGATTATAAATGCTGTCCAAGAGTTAGAAGAGATGAGAAATTCGGCGAATGCTATTGGAGGTGCAACATGTTTTCAGAAGCTTTTAGAATTGCAAGCCAGTTTACAAGACCGGTAGTGGTACTTACGCGGAATGGAGCGGGAGAGGTCGTCGCAAATTGCGGATCATTCATTGTGTTGAACAGAGAAGGATGGATAGTGACAATGGCCCACCTATGGCATTCTTATTTTATGTTCAAGCAACAGCACAACCAGAATAACATAGAGCCTGCGAAAAGAATCGAGAATCATTCATTCTGGTGGGGTGGAGATGGAAAGGTCCTCAAGGATATCAGACCATTTCCCGAGGATGACCTGGTAATCGGAAGACTTGAACCATTTGATCCGGATGAGATAGTTGAGTACCC
>NZ_JFHJ01000231.1:0-8352 GCF_003666285.1 Mesotoga sp. HF07.pep.5.2.highcov
AACAGTAAAGTATTTGTCGTAGTCCTTCATGCGGTATTCTTCACGTGTGTTGTTTACCAGATCATTGTATAGTCTGCTCAGATAATCGTTCATCTCTGCCTGATCTTTGGCGGCCTTCTCGCCATTGTAGAAAAGATGAAGATATGCCCGTCTATTCGAGCTGAAAAGGAGATCACCAGATTCTTCAATCCGTGCTAAAACAACTCAAAATGATCAATTAGAAATAACCTTGACAAAAAGCCCCAAAAAAGGATTCAACCTCGTCCCCCATATTGAATATTGTTTTCAATTGCTTTGAGGAGCCTTATCACGAATGAGGAATAAGAACGTTAAACCATTTCACATTCCTTCCACTTACAGGTTCTTATAATAGTCTTAGTCTCAAATGGAGGTGACAGAAATGAAGAAGATAGCAGTTCTCTCGATCCTAATGCTGATTTTAGGAGTAGTGGCCACAGCTTCTCCCGGTTTTAGAAATGATATGGATGGGGAGATTTTGGAACTACGTCTGCAAATCCAGATTGCAAATGCAATAAATGCAGCCAACCTCTCTCCTGAACAGCTGGGTCAAGTGTACGATCTCGCAAAATCCACCCGCGACGAACTCGAAGCTCTAAAGGAAAGAGTCACAAATACTCTTGAAGAAACTCTGGAAAAAGCAATCTCAGGCGAAGAAGCGACTTTTCCAGAAATTGATTCAACCAGGACAAGAATGCAGTCGATAGTCGAGAATTATCTGAGCGGTCTGAAATCAGTTATCACGGTCGAACAGGCCGAGAATCTTGCTGAATACTTCAGAGAAAGGCCATTAGCCAATCGTTCTGAAGTGCATGAGAAAAATGCACCCATTATAGGGAGAATCGAAGAAAGACTTCCGGAGATTGAGGAACAGATGAGACAGCAGTTCAGAAATCTCCCTCCCGAAGCTCAGGAACGCCTCAAGAATCTCGATGTTGACGAAAGAACGAGAGTCATGAAAGAGAAGATGACCGACAGGCTCAATGCCAGCAGACCAGGTATAGTTGAGAGACCCGTGCAAAACAAATTCACTACTCAAAGACTCGCAATGGTACTTCTGTCTGACGAAGCGCTAGAAGTAATGGAGAAGATGCTCGGCCAGTAATAACTTTAACGAAGAAAGCTTTTCCGGCCGGGGACTGCGAATGTCTCCGGCTGTTCATTTTGATAACCCTGGTGTTGAAGATAGCATTACTTTTAATCTTGACTACTTAGGGATTCCGATTTCTCGGAAAGAATTAATGCATCTGTATTTAGAAAAATCGCGTATTCAAGAGAATCTTCATTTCTTCATAGAACCAGCAAGACAAACGGCATATGAAGCAACTAAGTTTCTCTTATTACCAAAGATACGTTCAGTACCTCTCTTTTCACTGACTTTCTTACTCCTCTGATCCTTTGATCCAACAACTTCACAGCCTCGAATCCTTCCATATCTTTGTCTATTCTGATGGATGTTAGTTTTGGAGAGAAAATAGAGGAAAAGATAATGTCATCGTATCCAATTACAGATATCTTTCTAAGCAACGACTCATCTATGCTCCTTAGAGCATTGATAGCTGCAAAGGCTCTAGTGTCATTGAAACAGAAGATACCATCGAAAGGAATTGACTCTGAAAAGATAGATCTCACTATCTTGAAAGTATTATCGTAATCCGTAACACGATCATTTATTACTTCATAGTACACTTTCTTATCCTCGGCAATCTTTACAAAACCCTTTTCCCTCTCACTGGAAGCAGAACCGGAATCTCTGGAATTGATCATCAGAAGACGAGTTGCTCCACGAGATACCAAATACTCTCCAGCAAGCTCACCGCCATGGTAGTCGTCTGTAAAAACTTCATCTACATCAAGTTCTTTGTAATCTCTACCGATTACTACAACCGGGAATTGACGCTTGACTAGATCTTTAGCATAAGAGATCTCGGGATTGCTTGGGACAATTATTATCCCTCCAACTCGATGCTCAAGAAGCATGTTTACTGCACTCCTAGCCTCTGCAGATCTCAATTTAGTGTTGATCAAAATCATTCTATAGTTGTACTTCGATATACCTTTCTCAATTCCCTGTAGTATCTCAGAAAAGAACGGATCGTACTCAGCCTCGAAGATAACTCCAATTGTCGTGCTTACATTATTTCGCATAAGCGTAGCTGTAGCGTTTCTTACATAGCCTAACTCCTCAATCTTCTTAAGCACTCTCCTTCTAGTCTCTTGCGAAACATCTGGATGCTTGTTGATTACCCTCGAAACTGTGGAAGTTGAAAGATTAAGGTCTTCAGCAATCATTTTAATGGTAGCGTAGTTCTTCTTCAAAGCATCACCTCATTACTGGACCAAGTAATATTATTCTATCAGAGTTTTTCGGTGTGGAAAGATCGCGCTAAAGCAAGAAACAGTGTAGTTATCGAGATAGACGGCGTCTCACTCGATGAGATTAGTTATGGCTGGTTTTGATTGAAACGAAAACTATGATAGAATCAGGGTGGTAACGCACCCGGGAACGTTCTCAAGTGATGGAATTTCGGACAGGACTACAACTGATAATCCAAGAAGGAGGTTTCATTATGTCAAGAAGACTGTTGGTATTGATCCTGGTGGTGACTCTTGCTTTTTCTGGCATCCTAATGGCAAAAACGACACTCGTCATGTGGGACCAGCTCGCAGCAACGGAAGACATAGTCAAGATGTTCAACGAAAAAATGAAGGCAGAAGGAAAGGATATCGAAGTGAAGCTTGAGCTGATACCTTACGACCAAATGGTTCCGAAGTTCATGGCGGCCCTCTCCGCTGGAATTGCTCCTGACCTCTACGGAATGGATCTTGTTCAGTTTCCTTTCTTTATTTCAATCGGCGCGTTCACTGATATTACGGAATGGGCCAAAGAACTACCTTTCTTTGATGAATTAACGAAAGGAATGCTAGAAATTGGCATGAAGGATGATAGGATATACGGATTGCCTTACCAGATTGACCTATCAACAATGCTTTGGAATAAGGGCCTTTTTGAAGAGGCAGGTTTGGATCCTGAACAGCCACCTCAAACGTGGTACGAACTTGTCGAAATGGGGCAGAAACTAACCGTTGACAAAGATGGAGACGGAATCATTGATCAGTGGGGATTCAACCTTGCAGGTGGCGGAGCTGGCGCTTATATGTTCTGGTTCATGCCCTTTGTCTGGGGTAACGGCGGAAGAATGTTTGATGATGAAGGAAACGTAGCGCTAGATTCTTATGAGACAGTTCAAGCTCTACAGTTCTGGGCGGATCTTGTTCATAAGCACAAGATTGCTCCTGTTTCATCTGTCCAGTATGGTTCTGGCGACAGGTACAATGCGTTCGTTTCAGGGAAACTCGCTATGTTCCTCGGCGGCAACTTCAACATAACGTCTCTGCTACAAGATGCACCTGATATGGAATTTGGAGTAGCTATGATCCCTAAGAACAGAGGGGAATTCGCTTCTTTCGGTGGTGGAAGCCTTCTCGGAATAACCTCACAAAGCAAAAATGTTGAAGCGGCGAAAGAATTCATGGAATTTGCGTTCTCTGAAGAAGCCCAGGTCGGTGCCTTCGCTCCAAGTCTACAGCTAGTGGCGAGACCTAGCCTTTATGATAACGAATACTACAAGGACATCCCCCAGATGATGCGTTTCGCAGATATACTTGGCATAGCGCAAACTCCATACACTGTTAAGTACAATGAAATCTATGATCCAGTTGGTTATTACTTTGAGAGCGTCTTTCTAGGTCAGATGGATGCAGAAACAGCAGTAAGAGAATGCACAAAGGAAATAGAGAAGATACTTGCAGAATAAATATTTCTTCCCTCATCGGATGGCATTTTACCATCCCGATTTTTTTAGGAGGAACCGCCAATGAAACAGAAGACAAGGAAGGGATTATTTGGGTTCATATTCCTTCTTCCAGTTATTGTGATGATTAGCATATTTTTCATCTATCCCTTGATTAAGGTAGTGTTGATGTCATTCCAAGAATGGAAGATAATGGGGGGATCGAGTTTTGTAGGTTTGTCAAACTACAAGAAGGCACTCGTAGATGATGAGTTCTGGAAAACCCTTTGGAACACCGTAATCTACGCAATAATAGTTACCCCAATGATTTTTGTTCCTGCAGTTTTGCTGGCCAACGCTTTGAAAAAGACTTCACGTTCCACAAAAATTTTCAGAACGATTTTTTTCATACCATATGCGATTTCCTTTGTTGCTGCTAGTTATATTTGGCAATGGATTTACAACGATTCCTATGGAATACTGAATTACATTTTAATATCTCTTAACTTGATAGGCCAACCAATAAACTGGCTTGGGCAGACATGGTTGTCAAGAGTTATGGTTTCCATAATGGTTGCATGGAAGACTCTTGGATTCACTATGATAATTGTCATTGCAGGGTTGCAGGGTATTTCCCCCCAGATTTATGAAGCAGCCTCGATCGATGGGGCGGAGAAATCACAAGTCTTTAGGTACATAACGCTTCCTCTTCTTCGTCCTACACTGGTACTGGCTTTGATTCTTTCACTGGCTGGTTCCTTCAAAGCCTTCGATCACTTCTACATAATGACTAAGGGAGGCCCACTAAAAACTACAGAGACTATTGTAATGTACATAAACAAAATCGGATTCGAATTTTACGACATTGGATTTGGCTCGGCGGTGTCGGTAATATTCTTGGGAATCCTGCTTCTCATTAGTTATTTGCAGTTGAAGGCGGGAGGATTCCAGAATGAGTAAGAAACTCTTCATTACGTTAATCATAATCTCGATAATTTTCGTAATACCGATCTACTGGGCTGCGATAACTTCCTTTAAACCCTCGAGTGAAGTTTTGTCATATCCGCCCAGTTTAGTACCGAAACAACCAACCTTAGCCCAGTTTACGAAGCTCTTCACGGCCGGGGATTCCATATTCACAAGATATGTATTAAATACTTTCATCCTTTGTGGATTAAGTATAGGGATGGTTCTGATACTTAGTATAATGGGAGGTTATTCCTTAAGCAAGCTCGCTTTCAAAGGTAGCAATATCATCTTTGTGATAATCCTGTCTATAATGATGGTCCCATATCAGTCTCTTCTGATTCCCTTGTATGATCTGATGAATGCGATGGGACTTCTAGATTCGTTGTTTGGTGTTTCGCTTATTTACACAACTTATTCCATGCCTTTCTGCATTTTTATGATGAAGAATTACTTCTCTTCATTGCCAAATACTCTTAGGGAAAGCGCCCTTATAGACGGGGCTTCAGAAATGCGAATACTCTTCAAGGTACATCTACCGCTTGCGCTCCCTGCAATTGCAACTGTAATAGTCTATGTATTCTTGATGACCTGGAACGATTTTATACTCGCTCTAAACTTCACCAGCTCAAATGACGTTAGAAACATACAGGTTGGAATTACCTTATTCGCTACAACTAGATTTACGCGCGATTGGGGACTTATAAACGCTGGCGCAACATTCAGCATCATACCCAGTATTCTTGTGTTCCTTCTCCTGCAGAAATACTATGTAGAAGGCATGACAGCAGGAACTAACAAAGAATAGAAAAGCTTTATGAATACAAAGGAAGTGAAACAATGATAGATGTGGAGCTTATGGAACTGCCTCTTGGTGAGATTCGACCTGCCGGGTGGCTGGAAAGACAACTCAAGATTCAGGCAAAAGGTTTGACAGGAAGACTGGAAGAGGTTTGGAAAGATGTGGGACCGGATAGCGGCTGGCTCGGGGGAAGCGGTGAAAACTGGGAAAGAGGACCATATTACTGTGATGGTCTCATTCCTCTGGCCTATCTACTAGAGGATGAAAAACTGAAGGGAAAGGCAGCAAAATGGATATCCTGGACTTTGGAAAGCCAGAACGAGGAGGGGTTCTTCGGGCCCAGGGATAATGATGATTGGTGGCCAAGAATGGTCATGCTCAAGGTTTTGAAGAACTACTTTGAATACACTAAGGATCAGCGTGTAGTTCATTTCATGACCAGGTATTTCATGTATCAACTGCAAAATATAGATTCCAGAGAGTTCGCAATTTGGGAAAACACAAGAAGTGTGGAGAATATTTACGTGATACTCTGGCTCTATAGCATCACTGGAGAAGGGTTCCTGATAGATCTAGCCAAAAGGTTTTTTGAAAAGTCAATGAACTGGTCCAATTATTTCGAAAACTTCAAGTACACAAAACCGACCGGAGAGTATCTGGACTGGGAGAAATTTATGAAAGCTACGGGCGGAAAGGGACTCGAAGGGCTTTACGAATACGAGGAAAGAACGAACAGCACTACATATTCTAAGTTGTTTCAGGAAACTCATGTAGTAAATGTAGTTATGGGTGTTAAGTATCCGGCTTTAAGGTACCTACTCTACGGAGAGAAGAATCAGCTAAAAATAGTCAAAGAAGGAATAAAAAAGCTCATTGATTACCACGGAACATCAAATGGAATGGTAACAGGTGACGAACACTTAAATGGAAACGATCCATCGCGAGGAACTGAGTTATGTGCGGTGGTTGAGTATATGTTCTCACTCGAGATACTCTTTAGAGTTTTCAACGATACAGAGTTCGCGGATATTCTCGAGAAAATTGCATACAACGCATTGCCTGCAACAATTGATAAGGAGCTACTCACACACCAATACGATCAACAAGTGAATCAGATTATGTGCAGTCACGCCAAACGCAATTGGTATAACAATCTAGATGACTCAAATCTCTTCGGACTTGAACCGAACTTTGGTTGCTGTACAGCGAACATGCATCAAGGGTGGCCAAAATTCGTTAAGAATCTATGTTACAAGAGTGATGACGGCGGACTGGTTTTCGGCGTTTATGGTCCTTGCAAGATAGAAACATCCGTAGCGGGGCAGACTATTTTGATAAGAGAAGTAACTGATTATCCTTTTGACGACAAAATCGAAATTCTTATTGATAATAATGCTGATTTTGAAATACCACTTCACTTCAGGATTCCAGGATGGGCCACAAAAAGTGAAGTTACTCTCAATGGTTCAGCGTTTGATCCGGAAAACAATGAGGGTTACCTAACCATAAAACGTTTATGGAACAGAGGTGATAGGGTCGAGTTGGTTTTCCGGTCTAGGGTTAGAACCTCTAAATGGTTCAAAAACTCACTTAGTGTCGAGAAAGGTCCTCTTCTTTTCGCTTTGAGACTAGATGAAAAGTGGAACACTACGAACAAAGACGGGGAGTTTCCTGAATATGAGGTTTATACAACCAGTCCATGGAATTACGCCTTGAAAGTGGATCTTAAGAACCCAGAAAAGAGCTTTTCATTTATCAAGCGAACACAACAATTGTCTGAACAACCCTTTGATCAGAATCTAGTTCCAGTCTTGATTGAAGCCGATGCAGCCAAGGTAGAGGAATGGTCGTGGGAAAGGAATTCGGCCGGGACTCTCCCAGAAAGCCCTGTAAGACCAGAGGGGCCGTTAGAGAAAGTATGTTTGATTCCTTACGGTGCGGCACGGTTGAGAATAGCTCAGTTTCCCTATTTTGAAGAATGAATAACTATATTTTAGAAGAGATTAAGTTGGGCCTCTTTTCAAGGCAATCTGTAGAGAGGAGGCCTCTGTTTTTTGAGAGTTCTGAAAAGGCGTCAACTGAAACACTGCTAATAGATAGCTCTTATAATTATCGATTACCACATACTTATGATAATTTTCACCGCATAATCAGTTTACCTGCACTTTCCGTTACCACTTCCCGTGTCAACGTTATCTATGTTAACTGATTTGAGTTTAGCTCAACATCATTTGCAGATCGATAGGAACCCAGGAGCTTGAAGTAGCTGCAGCGACTGCTTATTGCGTTGATAGCTTTTCCAACTCTCTTTTCCGATCCACTTCCTTCGAAATCAACGAAGAAGAGATAGTGCCACATTTCCTTCGTAAATGGCCTTGATTCTATCTTTGTCAAGTTCAAATTGCGATCCGACAGTTCTCCAAGAACTTTGAACAAAGCTCCCGGCTTGTGTTCAGTGGTAAATATCATTGAAGTCTTGCACATGCCAGTGCACTTTCTGGCTTCTCTTCCCATCACGAAGAATCTCGTCGTGTTCGTATCAAGGTCCTCGAAACCCCTTCTAAGGATTTCCAGCCCATATGTTTTGGCCGCCAATTCGCTGGCTATTGCAGCCGTAAATGGCATCTTTAAAGCGGCCAAGTCCCTTGCCGCGCCAGCAGTGTCATAATACTCTTTCGCCTCAAAACCCTCCTCTTCAATATGCCTCATGCACTATGACAAAGCCTGATGATGGGAGATCACATATCTTATGTCCTCAATTTTTACCCCTTC
>NZ_JFHJ01000666.1:0-3972 GCF_003666285.1 Mesotoga sp. HF07.pep.5.2.highcov
AGAATCTTCAACTCTCTATCTAGATTAGTTAAAACCTCAATCCCATTTTCACAAAAATAACAATCATCTTCTATTCTAACCCCAAATTTCCCGGGAAGATAGATACCCGGCTCGACTGTTATGACTGCTCCGGCAGGAATAGGAGCAGAGTTCTTTGGAGACAGACCTTGACCATCGTGAGTGTCCATTCCCAGGCTGTGCCCAAGACCGTGTCCAAAGTAATCTCCGTAACCAGCCTCTTCAATTATACTTGCAGCCAACTCATGCACGTAACTGCCTATCACGCCTGCCTTAGCGACTCTTTTAGCTTCTGTTTGGGCCTTAACGACTGTCTCGTAAACTTTTACCATTTCATCCGTCACATTGCCTATACTGAAGGTTCTTGTTATGTCAGAGTTGTAACCGTCTACCCTTGCACCGAAGTCAATCAACAGAAAGTCTCCGATTTGAAGCTTTCTCTTGGAAGGTCGCCCATGCACTATGGCGCTTCTCGGACCGCTACCTACAATTGTTTCAAAGGCCAGATAACCACCGCGCTTTCTAATTTCGTATTCGAGGGCGGCACAAATCTCTTCTTCCGTCCTTCCCGGACGAATGAAGTTGAGAGTTTCAGTTAGTGCATCTTCTGCGACTTTGACAGCGGCTTTTATCTTCTCTACTTCATCGGCAGTTTTAACCATTCTCATGTCTTTGAGAATAGAGTCTGCGGGTTCCAATTGCACTCCAAGCTGAGAAAAAACCCTTTTGTAGAGGCCAAAACTAATAGTCTCTTCCTCGAATCCGACGTGATTGGCTCCATCGTCGAGTAAAGCGGCCTTAATTATATCCTTAAGCTCGTCTCCGTTTTTGTAAGGAATAAGTTTGAATTTTGATTCCATTTCAACTTGAGTGAAATACCTTGAGTCGGTCACTATGTACTCACTCTTAGGTGTTATGATTAGAACTGAAAAGGAGCCCGAAAAGCCAGATAGATACCATGAACTGGAACGGTTGCTAGACTCCATGTTGTACAGCACAAAACCGTCAAGATTTCTCTCCTTAAGCTTTTCACGAAATTGCTCAATTCTCGACATGATCAACCTCCGGATTGCCGAATTCTTTGTGTACCCTAAAACAAACTGATTTGGTTCCTGTTCATTTTCCCTTTCTTTGATTGTCTGATTTCCCTGAGGTCTTCGGCGGTTAGCACTCGCACTGCTTTGTCCAATGCCGATTGTTTGGAAATGACCCTTAGAATCTCTTTAGCTCTCGAAAGGACGGTCTCGGGAACACCGGCCAGCTTTGCCACTTCTATTCCATGAGAACTATTCGCTACACCGTCGATCACCTTATGGAGAAAGATAATTCCCTTTTCCGTCTCAACTATGCGAGCTGTCTTGTTCTTTATACCTGGATACATGCTAGAGAGTTCAGTAAGTTCTGTGAAATGAGTTGCAAATATCGTGTGGCAACCAATCGCTTCATATATGAATTCCGAAACTGCCCATGCGATTGAAATCCCATCAAACGTGCTTGTTCCTCTACCAACTTCATCCAGGATTACTAAGCTATCTTCAGTGGCCTTAGATAGAATCGTTGCTGTCTCCATCATTTCAACAAGAAAAGTTGATTTGCCGCTGGCAAGTTCGTCTCTGGCGCCAATTCTAGTGAAGACCCTGTCGTAAATCGGTAGCATCGCATCTTTTGCCGGTATGAATGAACCCATTTGAGCCATTATTGAAAGCAAGGCTACTTGTCTAATGAAAGTGGACTTACCGCTCATATTTGGCCCAGTTACGATGAAGAAGTTCTCGGAGCTATCCATTGATATATCATTTGGAGTGAAATCAGGCACAAACCTCTCAACTATGGGATGTCTAGAATTCGAAATTCTTGCACTTCCGTCAGCGGAAAAGCACGGTCGGCAGTAATTGTATTTTCTGGCAACAAGAGATAGTGATTGCAGTGCATCGATCTCAGACAGAACTATCGCTGCATCTTTGAGTCTTTGCAGCGAATTCATAAGCTGCGAACAAACACGAAGGAAAAGTGCTTTCTCAAGAGATTGTATTTTCTCGTTTGCACTGAGGATCTTGTCTTCGAATTCCTTGAGCTCCGGAGTTATGTATCTCTCTGAATTAACCAACGTTTGCTTTCTTGTGTAGCTTTCAGGGACCTTTCCGGACTGGCTTTTTGGAACTTCGAGAAAGTATCCGAAAACCTTGTTGAATTTCACCTTCAACGAAGGGATTCCTGTAGATTTCTTTTCGCTAGTTTCAATTGCCCTGATCTTTTCAACGGAGTTATCGAGAAGATCACGGAGAGAGTCCAGCTGAGCGTCGAACCCCTTTCGGATAACATTTCCGTCTCCTATGGAGGAAGAGGGTTCATCAACAATACTGCGCCGCAGCAATTCCAACTCATCGGGAAAAAGTTCGAATCTTTCGCAGAATCCTTCAAATGCCGTTTCGTTAGAAATCAGCTCTTTTATGTATGGGAGAACAGCAAGAGAGGTTCTGAGAGATTGAAGGTCTCTCGGTGTTATCCTTTCCGTCGAGAGGCGACTCGTTATCCTTTCGATGTCATAAACACTGTGAAAGTATTCTCTCAACTCATCGAGAAGGTGACGATCGGAATAAAGGGCTTGAACTACGTCTAGCCTTTCATCGATTTTATGCCTGTCAGTCAAGGGCGAAAGCAGCCACTGCCTCAGCCGTCTTTTTCCCATCCCTGTGATCGTCTCATCAAGTATTTCCAAAAGAGAACCCTTTCTCTCGAGACGAAAGAGATTAAGATTTTCAACTGTAGAAGCATCTAGCTGCATCGAATCCGTTTTTCTGAGAATTCTTGGGAGTGAAAGATGCTTCAGGGGAGAGAAATTTATCGTTTCAAGGTACTTAAACAAAGCGCCTAGAACCTCAACTTGCTTATCATCAAGTTCGAGATGGTCGATAGAGGTAATCGAATAAAACTCCTTGACATAGTTAATGCCTGAAGATAACGCAAAATGCCAATCCTCAATTATTTCAACCATTGATGATGTAACCCCGGCGATTTCCTTCTTCAGGTCTTTCAAGCTTTCTCTTAAAAGAACCTGAGAAGGTTGGCTCGCTACAATAAAGTCCTTTAGCGAAATTAGGTCCTCTGCTTCGGATATTGTGACTTCACCTGTCGATACGTCAGTCAATGCGATTATGAAAAACTCTCCAGACTTGCCAATAGCGATTATGTAGTTGTTTTCAGCTTCGGGGAGCAGTTCATCTTCGACTATCGTTCCCGGCGTAACTACTCTCGTCACTTCTCTCTTAACGAGTCCTTTTGCAAGGGCTGGGTCCTCTGTTTGATCACAAATGGCAACTTTATGGCCGGAATCTACTAGTTTTTTCAGATAACCATTGATTGAATGGTAAGGTACTCCCGCCATGGGCACGCCATTTCTTGAAGTAAGAACAATCTGCAGTTCGTTTGAAACAAGTTTTGCATCGTCCAGGAACGTCTCGTAAAAGTCTCCAAGTCTGAAAAGAACGAGACAGTCCTTATAGTTGTTCTTGACTTCCAGATATTGCTTCATCATCGGTGTCAATTCCGCCACTTCGTTCACTCCGGATACACCAAAAGCCGGCGCTCAGCGCCGGCCGGTTGTTTTCTTTCTTATTCTTTCGTCTTTACTTTTGCCTTCTGCTCAATTACCTTATCTATCATTCCGTATTCTACTGCTTCTGTCGAACTCATGAAGAAATCTCTGTCGGCATCTTTTTCGATTTTCTTTATTGACTGCCCCGTATGCTTGGCAAGAATCTTATTGAGTTCGTCTCGGAGATAAAGAATCTCCCTTGCTCTTATCTCGATGTCTTTTGCTACACCTTCGGCACCGCCAAAGGGCTGATGAATCATCACCCTTGAATTTGGCAGCGCAAACCTCTTCCCTTTCGTTCCACCGGCCAGAAGGATCGCACCCATAGAAGCAGCCATCCCGATACAGATTGTCGAAAT
>NZ_JFHJ01000149.1:0-864 GCF_003666285.1 Mesotoga sp. HF07.pep.5.2.highcov
GCACATGTCGCTTTTTATAGGGAGGGAAGAGACGCTATCGAGGGAGCTATGGATTTCCTGCAGAGAGTTTACTCCATTGAAAGAGGAGACTCCGTTCTCAGGTTCGGCTTAATCGAAGGGGGAAGGGTGAGAAACGTAGTAGCCGATTCTTGCACCCTTTACGGAACTGTGAGAACGAAAGCTTATGAGCTTTCGGAGAAGGCCATCTGCGAGCTCGAAGAGCTCGGTAGAGATGTTGCTTCAAGAAGAGAACTCGAGTTCAATCAGAAGATCGGATCGAAATATCCTCAAGTTCAGGTGGACAAAGACCTTTACGAAAAGCTTTGCGGTCTGGTCGACGTAAATCCTGTAGAAATGAAATACGTAGGCGAAGACTTTGGTGTGATTGCTCTGAAGTATCCCTCCGTTCTTTTCTGGCTAGGCACTGGACGAGAGGAACGCCACGGTCTTCATAACTCAAAGTTCCTGCCTCAGGATTCAGTTATAGAAAAGGGAATTGAGATCTTCTGGAAGGTAGCTAACAGCTGACTCAGATAATTTGAAACCTTCCGTCTGTCAATCTGAGTCTGAACTCTCTATTGCGATAAAGTGGATCCGGTTCTGAATCCTCTGCCACCATGAAGACTGCTCCGGTTACTTCCGAAACTCTCAGAGTAGTATCGTCGGTTCTTTCGAACAGGAATACAGGAGTATCCATGTAACTCCTGTAAATTGGAGATACGCACCTCCCTCCAATTTTCATCTGACTGAAGAGCACTTCACTCATTCCCGAGAGTGCAACCGTTGAGATTATTTTGTCGTAAGGAGCGTCGCTTTCATAACCGTACCGTCCGTCACCAATCACAAGGCGAACGTTTTTCATAC
>NZ_JFHJ01000246.1:0-5784 GCF_003666285.1 Mesotoga sp. HF07.pep.5.2.highcov
ACCTTCATCAATCGATATCTTCTTCTTTCTGTATTCATCATTCCAGTTCAACTAAAAGCACCTCCATAACCTTTTGCCATAAGAGAAGCCAGTTCCAGCAAATACTCGTTCCATTTTTCGTAGTCTTTCTTCAATTTGAAAAGAAGATCAAGCCCCATGAAGTGTCCAATGCCCATCAGAAAGACGCCGAGATCACGCGAGTCTATCGATCTAATCTCATCCTTCAATCTAGCCTCTTCAAGAGCTCTTATGTAAGAAGTTAATAGCCTTTCATAGTAGAAACGTCCAGTCTCAGGTTGTACAAACTCCGACTCACGAACTATGTTATATAGCTCCTTGTGAACATCCATGAAGAGCAAAAACGCCTTAAAGGACCTAATCTCTTTGTTTAACCTGCCTTCAACACCGGAGACCGCATCTCTCATCGTTCTTCTCAGATTTCTGTTTGCCTGATAAACAAGCTCTTGAAGTAACTTCCCCTTGCTTTCAAAATGAAGATAGAACGTACCCTGTCCGTAGCCCGCCTTACTTGTGATATCATATATCGATGTACCGAAATATCCCTTCTCCCCCATTAGTTTCTCTGCCGCCAAAAGGATGACCTCTTTAGCCTTTCCCTCACCGTTTGCTCTTACTCTATCTAGAGTGAATTCCAGAGACCTTCGATCCAGCTCTTCAGACTTAACAAAACCATTGAGGGTGAAGTCGACGAGAGATCGCACTGTCGAATCTGGTACCCTTGTATCGTTGTATATGATCCAGTAAATGGCGGCAAACCTGGAGCTTCCAATAAGAAACCACAGTTCAGGCATTGAAAGTGGAGACCTATCGTTTATCACAGTTGAGAGAAGAGCGTCCTTGTAGGTTTTGTCAACGGAGTTTTCCACTTCAGGAAACCTGTACTCGGCCTCATGAAAGGCAATGAACTTTCTCCGCGATTGCCAAAGAATATCAAAGACCTTTCTGTAAAGGTTATACAGCTTCTCTTCTACAGTGTTTCCCATGACCGAAGCAGAGGCGGACTCGAACCTGGTCTTGATATCCTGGACGATTTCTTTGAATACCTGTTCCTTACCAGTGTAATGTCTATAGAATGCTCCATTTGACAGTCCGCAGGTTCTGCATATGTTCGCAACAGAGGTCATCTCGAAACCAAGGCGACTGAACAGCTCTTCAGCCGCCTCTTTAATCTGTAGTCTTGTTCTCTCGCTTCGAGAGACCTTCAAATTACGAGACCCCCGTCAACGCCAATTACCTGACCGGTCAAATAACTCGACTCATCGGAAATCAAGAAGAAGTAGACATTCGCAATTTCCTCAGGGAGTCCAATTCTTTTAAGAGGGATCTTCTCTTCAAGTGCAACCAGTATCTTCTCAGGCATTTTCTCAGTCATAGGCGTCTTTATGAAACCCGGTGCCACAGCGTTTACCCTTATCTTCGCGCCCTTTCTTGTCAACTCTTTAGCCCATGTCTTAGTCATTGCAATAACTCCTCCCTTTGAAGCGGAGTAGTTAGACTGTCCGATATTTCCGTATACGCCGACAATCGATGAAGTATTGACAATCGAACCATAACCCTGATCTATCATCACTGGAGCAACCGCCTGCGTCATGTTGAAAACACCTTTCAAATTGACGTTGATAACCAGGTCCCAATCTTCTTCGGACATTCTCTGAATCAGAGCGTCTCTAGTCACTCCAGCATTATTGATAAGCCCATCGATGCGGCCGAATTCGCTTTTGATTTCACCTATAAGTTCAGTTATTGCAGGCCTATCCGTTACGTTGAGTCTCTTCGGAATTACCTTGCCCGGAAGCTCGGAAAATTCCTTCTTCAGATTATCCAATCCTTCGACGTCCATATCGCAGGCGTAGACAATCGCTCCTTCGCGGGCAAACTTTTCGACTGCCGCTTTACCCAGTCCACTTGCGCCACCAGTTATGATGACGACTTTACCTTCCATTCTCACCTTTTCGCCTCCTAATTCTTGCCCCATTTTACTGTCGTCGCTGCCCAGACGAAGCCCAATCCGGCACCAACCATTACAACCACGTCACCATCTTTAATCTTTCCCTCCATCAAACCTAATTCTATCGAGAGAATCTGATCATTCTGCCCAAGATGGCCGTAGTAATCAAGGTAAGTACTCTGATTTTCCTTTAGCCCGAGCTCTTCAAGAACTGCAAAATGAGCCGATCTTTTGAAATGCAAAATAGCTAAATAATCGATATCGCTTTCTGAGAAGCCGCTCTTTCTGAGTGACTCTCTAATCACCCAGTAGAAATTAGGCATTGTAGTCTCTCCGAGGCGTTTCTTGAACTCTGCAGTATCTCCCTGGACGGAGAAATGATAGTTCCGCGTATCTTCGGGGGTCATAGGCCACTTCTTTGTCCCGCCGACCGGGACAACACACAACTCTGAAAATGATCCGTCACCCTTAAAGGCCGAAGATAGGACGACGTTTTCATTATGGCCTTTCTTAAGAACTACAGCGGCCCCGCTGGCTCCTACATCAAGCATGAATGATGTTGATGGTTCAGAAAGATCCATAAGATCCACATTTCTGTAGCCGCTCACTAGCAGAACAGTATTGACATCGTCTCTAGCGATCATGAGACTCTTTGCCACGTCAATGCCGGCCATCATAGATCCACACATGGCTTCCATATCGAAAGACCAGGCGTTTACAGCACCGATTTCGTCTGCAACCTTCAGTCCGGCCAGCCAGCAAGGGTAATCTTTATGCTGAGCGCCGTTCCAGATTAACAGATCAATGTCTTTGGGATCTATCCCGGCATTCTCAAGAGCTTTCCGTGCCGCTTTTATTCCCAAATTACTTGTGGTTTCACCGGGACCTGGAACCAGTCTTCTCTTCACTCCAAATTTCAGTTCGATTACCTCTTGCGGAATGCCTGTTGAATCAGCAATTTCCTCTGGAGTCATGAAGGTCTCAGGTATGTATGTCCCGATCCCCGCTATTCCAATTACTGGAACTGAACTCACCAAGATCACCCCTTATGGCTTGCGTGTCATGATTCATCTCTCATATATGAAAGATGAATCATCTCTCACTTTCACAATACACTAAACTGATCCGGTTGGTAAATTCAATTAAAGTAGTTTATTGATGATTATCTAAAGTAGTTTATTGATGATTATCGACGAAAGAAGATGAATAACTACCAAATCGTCCCTTTTTCTAACAATTCTTAAGTACGAACCCGATGATTGCTGTCATGAATTCTCCTGGTTTTTCGAGGAAAGCTCCGTGACCGGCATCTTTTATGACAAGAAATTCCGAATTTCTGACTCTTTCATGAATTGCTTTCATCTCTTCTATCGGTGTAATGATGTCTCGATCGGCACCAAGTAGCAGAGTCGGGCACTGAATCTTGTCAAGTTCTTCCAAAACATTGAAATCGGGATTTGAAGAAATAAGCCTTATGAACCCTTCAAACCATTCTCCGTTGAGTGTCGATTTGAACATCTTCTGTCTTTCTTTTAGCCACTGCAGATTACGATTGTAGAAGAAATCTGAATAGATGAAGGGTATTGCCAGCTTGAAGAACCGCTCTCCATCTTTAAGTTCTGCAGCTTCTTTCCACGCTTCGCCAAGTTCTGCAAGGTATGGAGAAATTCGGGCGGGAGTATTGGCGAGTACTAGAGAATTTACTCTCTCCGGTCTCTTTATTGCTAACATTTCTGCCACCTGGCCTCCATAGGAGAGACCAACTACGTTTGCGCTAGAAATCTCAAGCGCATCGATCAGGTCGGTTAGGTCGTCAACGTGGATGGAGATGTGATACTGTGAATCCTTTCTTTCAGATCGGCCCTGATCTCTGAAATCCATCAGAATCAATCTGAAGTGCCTTGAAAAGTGGGGAACAAATCCTGCCCACGAGGGGACCGACATCATAATTCCGTTGAGAATAACAACAGGTGGGTTAGATTGATCTCCGTGTACTTCGTAATAGATTTGAGTTCCGTCGCTAGTTCTGAGCAGTGCCATAAATTCACCTCCATCCTTATTATTGCATCGATTTCACTGATTAGTCAAAACCAATCTTTGATGATAGACTTTAAAGTGAATGACACCCCTGGACCGATAGATCATCGAATTTGTCTCACGAAAGGATGAATGATTTGTCAAAATTTCTGGAAGATATGCTTGAGCAATCAGAAGCAGTAAGAACCATTATTTCCACATCTGACGTCGTCTTTGAGAAAGCGAAGTCTCTAAACTTTGAAAGAGTCCTGTTCACAGGCATGGGAGCTTCTCTTCATGCTTCAGAGGTAGCGGCTTCATTTCTAAGATACTCTGGCATCGACGCAGAAAGCTTCGAGATGTCGGAGATCATAACTTACTCATCCCAAGAACTGCTAAAAAGATACTCTACAATCTTTCTCATCAGTCAGTCAGGAGAAAGCGCAGAACTAATCCGATTCATCGAAGAAAACAAAGCGCTTCTGCCTTCTATGACACTTGTAACCAACAACGAAAAGAGCAGCGCGGCAAAGGCTTTCCCTGATGAAAGAGTATTTCCGCTTTTCGCGGGCAGTGAGAGATCTATGGGTGCAACAAAGACCTTCATGAATAGCATTGTCTTAACTCTGATGATTTCAGCCTTCAAAACCGCAAGAAGATTGAACTTTTCTGACCTGCCCACAAGAATGGATGAAGCTTTGTCGCATAATTTATCATGGCTTGCAGCATTGTTATCTGAGAAAAGGGAGAGGATTCTCGTTGCCAGGGGTTTTGGCATAGGTGTTGGAAAGATGGCCAGGCTAATGTTTGCTGAAGTTGCCAAGCTTAGTCTCATATTCTATTCGGGAGCCTCTTTCAGACACGGTCCCGTCGACTTGCTTGCAGACAAGCCCGTTGTAATCACCATGAATCCCAAGGGAGAGACTTACGACCTAATGCATGAACTCCACAATGATATTTACGACAAATGCGATTTGATTACCCTGACGAATTCGAAAGAGAGTAATGTGAAATCAATATACGTTTCCGATGGCCTGGAAGAAGTCCTTGCTTTCATTCCCATGATGAATCTTCTTCAGAAAACTGCGGAGGAAATCGCCAGGAATAGGGGATTCGATCCCGGCTCAGGTGTATTCGGAACAAAGGTGACCACCAAAGAATAATCAAAATGCTTTGAAAGCAAAAACAACTTCTTTGGAAGTGGCCTTGAAGGTTTACGACCTTACTGAAGCTTGGGATTGCTTAACAGAAAAAACTTATACCGGTTCTTCCATTTGGTTGATACCTGTAAGGTTCTATCTACGAACTGCAGCTGCCCTTATATCTGACGCCTATAATAACCTGCATGGCTTCAACCAAAATCCTCACAAAAAGGTTGTGCTTATCAAGCCCACCAACGGATGAATCTGAACAACTTCAATTTCGTTCGCACCTGAATGCTGGAAAACTTCTTTCATAAATGAAATGCTCGCCGGGTGATCTAATTCGTTGTCGTCGAAATAAACTTCGTCCCACGCATCCCTGTGCTTTCCAGGATCGTCGAACCACATAATATCACCAACAACGATCCTACCGGGCCTCTTTAAAATCTGCGTAAGCTTCGAAATCGCTTCCATCTTCATCGGATCTGTAAGATGGTGAAGAGAGTAGATGGCTACAACCTTGTTTATGTTCATTCTTGATAGGTTCACTTCTTCGCACGGGTTCTCGAAGGAGCCCCTAAAGAATTCGACGTTCTCAACACCCGCGCTGGCAATATTTGATCTTGCATCTTCTAACATCCTTCTGCTAATGTCAAT
>NZ_JFHJ01000342.1:0-2866 GCF_003666285.1 Mesotoga sp. HF07.pep.5.2.highcov
AAGGAAAACTTCGAGTGGATCGGACCGGTGGGAAAGAACACCGCTTACCTTTACGGCCGCAAAGACACTCCAGCCACAGACCTCGAGTCAGCAAAGAAAGTCGACGCCATAGGCACGACGACGAACTGGTGGACCGAACAGCTCCTGAAGGAAATGGGCTTCGAGAACCTCGTAAGTTCTCTTGATCCTCTCGATACTGTCGCGCAACTTGTCGAAGGTGAGACCGATCTCGCGGTCTTCACAGACCTGACTGTAGCAGAGCTGGCAGATGAAGCAGGCTACAGCATCGACGACCTGGAAGCCCTTGTGGAGCTTCAAACAAACTACTTCTACATAGCAGCTTCGAAGGGAACGAATCTCGGACTGATTTTGAACTTCCAGAAGACTCTCGAAGAAATGAAGCGAGATGGAAGTTTCGAAGAAACAATCAGAGAATTCGTGCCAAACATGCTCGTGACATCCCTGCTCTGGAATTCCTCCCAGCTCGATGTAAAGGGTCTTCGAACCTCCATGAACACCCTCTCTGTAGGAGAGATAGCCACCATGGAACTCCAGGAAAACGGATCCACTGGCTATATCTGGGACGTGAAGATTACCAATCCAAACGTCGTTTCACTTATCTACGAGGGCTCGATCTTCGAAGCGAAGTTCCTTGACGATTCAGAACTCGTTGGAGCTCCCTATAATGTCCAGTGGGTATTCGAAGCAAAACAACCCGGAGAGACAGTTGTCATATTCTCCCTAAGGCGCCCCTGGGAGAGCGTCCATCCAATACAGACCTTTGCGATAAACATAGCAGTGGAGTAAGAATTACCGTGTCATATGGGAGGTCGAAGGTAGAGTTAAAACGATTAGAGAACATACTGCCCCTCGCCTCCCGTAGCGGCACTTCAAATAAAACGGAAATTAGCATTTCTTATTCTTCATGGCGGAATGATCGCTTTCTTCCCCGCTGAAAGGCTATTTACATGCCATGCTCAGTCATAATCAACAGCATTTCACTTAATCGCAATAATTGATAAGCATAAGCCTCACTTCACTCGATCGCACTAGATATTCGCCATTATTCCAGATCCTTCTAAATAGAGGATTTCAAGGTTTGATTCATGATTCTTTCTGTCGGATCGTATTACATACAGTCTGGCTTGGTAACCCCCATATTTCGGATTAACTTTATCCGCTTTTCTGAATCGAGTTGTTTTATGCTCCCATAAAGGATCATCGAACTTAATAATTTCGTTACCGTCTCTCGTCGGATCATTCGTATACCATTTTCCTCTAAACTCATTTCTCAATAACACTTCCAGATCTATTTAGAATCATTCTTGTACAGTTTACATAGATCCGACTGTGGATAGGTCATTTGATTGAAAGCGGAATCGAGAGCAGTTTTCTTCTGTAAGCTTCTGTTGAAAGGTGTCTCCCAGGATTTTAGACAAATGATCTTTCTTGGAAGATGCAGGCCAGTTCTTCACACGGAAAACAATCACGATTTCTCGAATCGAATCCAGACAAATCTCCAAAATACAGAAAGAATAACTCTTGTGAGAGCTTTCCGTTCATTTGATTCCGCCAGCCCAAAACCTGTATAATATCTTTGTAATAAAAGCGGTTGCGTGAGAACCATAGTGGTATGGAAACGTAAGCAAACCCTCTATTGTTCCTAAATCAATAGCTTCGTTGCGTGAGAACCATAGTGGTATGGAAACTCCCGCCTTCTGTCATACTCTGTGCTCTCTGTGAATAGGTTGCGTGAGAACCATAGTGGTATGGAAACGTGTTATTGCAGCGCCGATAACGGTGGTAATACCAAGTTGCGTGAGAACCATAGTGGTATGGAAACTGGGAGCAAATGGCCTGTAGATACGAAGCCGAGCTCTGTTGCGTGAGAACCATAGTGGTATGGAAACGCATAGCGTTTACGATACTTTTCATCGATCTCATCTGTTGCGTGAGAACCATAGTGGTATGGAAACGTATGGGAACCACACCCTCGACTTGTGGTTCGGAGAGTTGCGTGAGAACCATAGTGGTATGGAAACACTTCAGTTCTTTTGTTGTAGATGGGTTTACGTATGTTGCGTGAGAACCATAGTGGTATGGAAACGCCCCACTCGTCCACATCAAATACTTGTATTGGGCTTGGTTGCGTGAGAACCATAGTGGTATGGAAACGAACTTGACTGATTATCCAGGCGACCATTCCTTTAGTTGCGTGAGAACCATAGTGGTATGGAAACTGTTGTCCTCAACCTCCAGAATGTACTCACTCATTTCAGTTGCGTGAGAACCATAGTGGTATGGAAACATTTTACAGCATGGCAACGGGTTTCTACTTTCGGGTTGCGTGAGAACCATAGTGGTATGGAAACACTCAAACCCTTGAACTCAACTAGCCTCACTTTCTTCTGTTGCGTGAGAACCATAGTGGTATGGAAACGTGCATACGGCATATGAACCCGAAGTAATCTCCTGGTTGCGTGAGAACCATAGTGGTATGGAAACAATAGTATCTAGTCTAGTATGGTATGTAGTTAAGAGGTTGCGTGAGAACCATAGTGGTATGGAAACGCGGCAAACGTAGTATTAACTCTCTTTTCGCTCATGTTATCGTTGCGTGAGAACCATAGTGGTATGTTAAGAGCCGTTGTGGGTGGTTCGTGGTTGGCGGTTGGTCAGGAGCAAAGAACAAGAACTAGTTCATTGTGACTGAGGAAGGCTATTTGATCAGAACCAACACAGCTTGTCTTCCTGAAAAGCTCCTCTTCAGGATCTGATCTTAGATCCTTCCGGTGGACGGGTCCATGCTCTTGGACGGTCAACGGAGGACTGCTCTTGTATGAACCATAGTGGTATGAATTGCTGC
>NZ_JFHJ01000515.1:0-2547 GCF_003666285.1 Mesotoga sp. HF07.pep.5.2.highcov
TTCGGGACTGTTAGTTTCCGTTCTTCCTCAATATATATCATCTAGACTCATTCGTTCCGGCCCCGTTTTTTCCACGGCTTTCAAGATTATTCTTGCCTTGCCAATAGCCGTATTTCAAGCGTTCAGACTTATCTTTTCCAGACCCATCTTCACGGTCAGGAGTGAGAAATCTCCGGAAAACAGAATTGTGGAGTTTGGCAAGATCATCTCTATAACGATGACCCCTGAGGAAATAGTCATCTCGAAAGACAGGGAAGGATTGCTGATTCATGAGGTGAAGAAGTGACTTTTTACATCACCATGGCTGCAACTATCTCCTCCATTGTAATGCTTGTGTGGTTCGCCGCAGGCAGTAATCCCTGGAGGCTTCTTGTGGCTTATTCTGCTATCTCCACAAGACTTCTAATAGGTATAATTTTCATTGAGATGGTAACAAGCGTCGATTTCGTCTCGAGTGTTGCTCTTCTGTTCCTTATACTCAACACAAGCGGGACGATTATCGCAGCTTATTATATGGGAGTGCGCAGATGATGGAAATAATCGCCTACATAATTCTGATCCCTGGGCTTTTCTTCGTTGTTGCCGGTACTCTCAGGGCGGTTTTTGCACACACGATAATTGGTACACTTCATTTCCTGACCGTAGCCGATACGGTTGGACTGATATTCCTAGTAATCTCGGCGTTTTTCTTCGGTCTCCTGACGATAATCGAAATGCTCGCGTTCATAGTTGCTCTAATGGTTACGGGACCTCTCGTGACACACGTCATTGCAAGAGCTTTCATAAACTCAGGGGGAAGAGAGAAATGAGCTTTGTCATAGTCGCAATCAGCTCTTTATATATTGTCAGTGCGATAATAGTCCTTTCATCGAAAACCAATTTCCAAAGCGTAATCTGGTTTGGGATTGTCGGTTCGCTGTCAGCCATAATAATGATGATAATTGGAGCACCGGATGTTGCCATGACTCAATTTTCGGTCGGGGTGGCCCTTGTTCTGATCGTTTACATAATGGCGCTCAAGAAGCAGCGCCGTGTTCGTCTCGGCATTGTCGAGGTACCGTCGATGATTGAAGAGACACCCTCTGGATTCAGGGGTCTGGAGTGGGAGATAATCCAGCTTGTCGATGAGAAAGAGGGTTATCATCTCGAACCTGTGAAGTTTTCCAGCAAGGAAGAGGCATTGATAGCGATAGAAAACCATGATATAGATTTGATTTGCGGAGCGCTTACAGAAGACGATGTTGCCGGCAGGACGAAGGGCATTCCCTATTTGGAAACTTCGATCTTCCTGTGCAATGGAGAGGAAATCGATTTTGTGAGACTGAAGCACTTGAGCAGAAACTCCCTTTCTCCAACGCCTGAGTTTCTGAGAAAGAGCAGCTATGTCTTTGTCGTTTCGACGAATTCACCTGATCTCGAAAAGGATATCCTTGAAGGACTGGAGTTCATAAAATCTTCGGGAAACATTGAGGAGATTGTGGGGCGGTATCTGTGAGGATCGCGGGAATCATAGCTCTGATAGCCATCTTCATGATCGTTCTTTTTTCTTTTGATCCGTTCGGCAGTATTCCAGAGCCGATCGAAGAAATAGTGAATCGAGTAAACGTGCCCAATTTAGTCACAAGCGTTTATCTTGAAACAAGACTCTATGACACTATTTTCGAGATAATAGTCTTCACGATAACTGCACTTGGTGTTGCAAGCCTTTTTACTTCGCTTCCCGTTAATAGCGACGAGGGTCAGCAGGTATTCGGAACGGTTACTGTTTACAGCGGTGGACTGGCTGCACTGTCCATAACGCTCTTCCTATATGTTGTGATAAACGGTCACATAAGCCCCGGTGGAGGATTTGTTGGTGGAGTAGTTCTCGCAACGGGCGTTGTCACTTATGGACTCACTTCGAGTTTCAGGAGAGCGAGTCTTCATTATGAGATCTTCAAGGTAAACATACTGGAGAACGTAAGCCTTATTCTTATTTTTGCGTTTTCATGTTTCATCATGATCTTTCCGGAGGCTCACGCACAAATGTTATCTGAGGCTGGATTCGGTTCGGTTTTCAGCGGTGGACTAATACCTATGATGAATATACTGATAGGAATCAAAGTATATGCGGGCGCCTGGAAGATGTCCAGCGAGTTCATAGACAGACGGGGAACATTATGACGGGAATTCTCGTAATCTATTTCTCGATAATTGGAATGCTGGTCGGCGCAGTGGGCATGATTCTCTCGAAAAACATAATAAAGAAAATCTTGTCCCTTGGTATAGTAGAGACCTCCGTAAATCTTATGTATACCGGAATTTCGGCCAGAGGAGGGATAATTCCCCCCATAATCAGCGGTGACTTCTCTAATGCAAACTATGCAGACCCCATTCCCCAGGCAGTAATAATCACCGGAATCGTAATTTCATTTGCATTGCTCTGTCTTTCGCTCGTATTTGCAATCATAATTTACAACAAGTATCACACCATGAATGTCGAGACTATCGAAATGATTTTCGAGAGGGAGGAAAAATGATAGCATTAGTCTTCCTGCCCGTTCTCGG
>NZ_JFHJ01000647.1:0-2048 GCF_003666285.1 Mesotoga sp. HF07.pep.5.2.highcov
TTCCGCTTATCTGGAGGTGCATTATGAGTGTGAAACTCCTGAAAAGAGCACCGCTACTGATTTTAGCTGTGTTTCTTCTACTTACTGGATGTCAAATGGAATGGATCTTGCCGCCAGTATTAAGCCGAGTTGACGGACCATTTGGAGTAATTCCTTTCACAAATGCAACATTTATCTGGAGTGGTCACGATGTAGATGGCGACGTGCTTTGGTATGAGTATCGCAAGGATAATAGTAGCTGGGTGGATCTCGATACTCTTACTTGCTATACATGGACAGATTATGTCGAAGGTATCCATACATTTGCAGTAAGGGCACATGATTCGAGTGGTTCATACTCAGAAGCTTTGCTTTGGATATTCTTCTATGACGACGAAGGTTTGATCTATCCAAGGAAACCAGTAACTGTCATTTGCCCATGGGGTGCGGGTGGAGGCTCGGACAGGATAACAAGATTTGTGTCGGATATCCTGTCCACAAGATTAGAAGAGGCTTTTAACGTGGTAAATAGGACAGGAGGTGGTGGTGCTGTCGGACACAGTGCGGGAGTTTCTGCGGCCCCCGATGGATATACTCTGTCCCTGATAACGACTGAGATATGTACAATCCATTGGCTTGGCCTTTCAACGTTCACTTATGAGGATTTCGATTATCTCATTCAGCTTAACGAAGACAATGCAGGCGTTATAGTTCACGCAAGTGCACCGTGGAATAGTATTAATGAGCTTCTTGACTACATAAAAGCGAACCCAAATGAACTCATCTTTTCTGGATCTGGTTCGGGATCGATGTGGGATCTTGCTAGAATTGGACTGCTAAATGCGGCAGGTCTTGATATTGATTCTGTTATGTGGTTTCCAACCACAGGCGCAGCTGCCTCCATTATTGAACTTCTAGAAGACGGAGTTGACGTCATAACCTGTTCAGTAACGGAAGCTGGAGCCCAGCTCAAGTCCGGCCAACTGAAGCTTCTTGCTGTGATGTCAGATGAAAGACTTCCAGATTTTCCTAGCGTCCCGACCCTCAAGGAGGAGAGAATTAACTGGACCGCAGGCACATGGAGAGGGCTTGCCGTTCCGAACAACACACCAGAGGAAATTAAGACGATACTTGAGGCAGAAATTCTCTATTTAGCTTCTTCAGAAGAGTTTGAGGACTTCATGGATTCCAATGGATTCGCCATCAAGATAAGAAGCAGTGATGAATTCAGAGACTTCGCGGAACAACAGGATGCGATTTTGGGCGAGGTACTGGAACTGGGAGGTTTCATCAATTAGCTATGTATAGAAAATGTAGCTTGTGGCATCGAACTATTTGTGGCTCTTAGCTATGATTCATGACGAGAAGAACACAGTGAAGCGTCCAAGAGTTCTCGTTAGTCTTAGTTGTTCTTAGAGAATGGTGGAAAGCGATACCCCAAAAAAGGTTTGGAAGGACTTTGGGAAGTGAGCTGACAAATTATTGTGGACTTAGTTTGAGCTGTCACAGTTCCAGATGACAGGTATCATTCTCTTGAGTGCTTTCCAAAGAAAGCGGTTTCTTTAGCAAAGAGTTTTCGAAAGCTAGGCGATGCCAAAGTGGTTTTGACAAACAGTGTTCTTTCGAAAACTAGATCCGTAAGCTAAACGGTTTTTTGTACTACAAAGGATCAAAGGAGGTTTCGTAGTGGTTATACAGCAATACTCGGTAAATCAACACCCAATTCAGACTTTGCTGACGTGGGTTCAGTCACAAGCAGTTGCCATACCAGAGATTCAGCGGCCCTTCGTTTGGGACGCGATTAAGGTTAGGGATCTTCTGGATTCTCTTTATCAGGGTTATCCCATAGGATACCTTATTGCGTGGCAGAATCCGAATGTCAAACTCAAGGACGGCACAAAATCGGTTGGCAAGAGAATTCTTATCGACGGGCAACAAAGAGTTACCGCCCTCATGGCAGCTCTGTTGGGTCAGAAAGTAGTTACGAAGGATTATCGCAGGATTCGGATAGCCATTGCCTTCCACCCGCTAGAAAAAAGGTTCGAGGTTACTAATCCCGCTATAAGGAA
>NZ_JFHJ01000698.1:0-815 GCF_003666285.1 Mesotoga sp. HF07.pep.5.2.highcov
GGCCGCCAGATATCTAGGCACACTTGATTTTATCGACGAAGAAAGAATCGCCATAAATGGAGGGAGCTACGGAGGTTTTATGGTGCTCGCAGCTCTGGCCTTTAGACCGAAGGAGTTCAAGGCAGGTATAGATCTTTTCGGTGTTTCAAACTGGGTGAGAACACTCAAAGAGGTGCCTGCCTGGTGGAAGGCCATTAAAGATCTACTATACACGAAGATTGGAAACCCCTTTGAAGAAGAGGAATACCTCAAGAGCATCTCCCCTCTCTTCCACGCCGAGAGAATTGAAAGACCACTCCTGGTTCTTCAGGGTGTAAATGATCCAAGAGTATTGAAAGTGGAGTCGGACGAAATCGTTGAGAGCCTTAAGAAAAACGGTGTTCCGGTTGAATATGTTGTATTTGAGGATGAGGGACATGGCTTCAAGAAGAAGGTTAATAGAATCAAAGGGGCTAAAGCAATGCTTGCGTTTTTAGATAAATACCTGCGCTAAAGAATTCGTTTAACTCTAAATAGCAGGTGGAAGAAGATCCAAGAGGGCTTCGGTCCATCCACATAAATGAATGAAAAAGAAGGGGAATTGATGTTGCTTCAGTTATTGCTATGAAGGAAATGTCTCTTTTCGTCATAACAATAAACAGAGAAGTAAGCGATTTCGACTTCTCAACTGATTTCAGGGTGTCTAGCACAAACGGTCCGGCTCTTTCACAACGCAAATATGAGCCCACCTTCTCCGGCATAAGTCGCAATGGCAGGCCCCATCTTTCCAATTATGACTTCAGAGTCGGGGACACGTTTCCTTATCTCTGAAGAAA
>NZ_JFHJ01000116.1:0-1006 GCF_003666285.1 Mesotoga sp. HF07.pep.5.2.highcov
ACAAATCAGATTCCAAACATCTCAGTGACGAATGACCGAAAACCTTTGAATAATGGAATCGCATACCTGGGCAAATGTGTCTTTGCCTATATCGATTTCTGCTTCAGAAAACGGGGCGATACTGCCGCTCGCCCCGTGCAATATTTACTCACGAGACGCTTCTCAAATCTTGAATCTCGGTCTGAACTCTTCTTTGAAAGGCGCAAAGGCTTTCTTACTCTGAAGGTAGCCCAGCACGATCTCTTTGAAGTTCGGGAATCTGCCTGCCTCTTCGTCAGTTCGGACCAGGGTTTCCTCACCCGTAACGCCAATAATCTCTCCTGAAGGTATAGCCTGCCCTTTTGGAATAATCCGATGTGTCTCCTTGGCGCCATCAATTGTGTCTGAATATAGCACCTTTCCCTCAAGGACTACGGCAAAGGAACCGGCAATCTCCTCGAGATCATAGATTTCGTGAGAGGAGATTATCATTGTTTTGCCCTCCTGGAGAACATAATCTCTCAGCACACCCATCACTTCCTGTCTTATCACCGGATCGAGACTCTGAGTAGGTTCGTCGAGGATGAGGAGATCAGCTCCGCTAGCAACCGTAAGAGCTATATGGAATAGAGTTTTCATGCCCATAGAGTATGTTTCAACTCTCTCGTTTAGATTGAACTTGTAATGCACTGCGAAACTGGCGAAAACCTTCTCTTGCCAGCCAGGATAAAGCATTCTCCACATCCTCAGGTAATCCTCGCCGAGGAACCTCCTGAAGGTAAGGCGGTCTTCCGTCATGACCGCTATCTTCTCCTTAGTACGCGATGTAACATTTTCCCCAAAGACCTTCACTTCTCCACCTTCCGGTGCGATTTCGCCGAATATACAGCGGAGAGTGGTGGTCTTTCCTGCCCCATTTGGTCCGACTATCGCAAAGATATCTCCCTGCTCCACATTGAAAGAAATATCGTTAAGAACAGGCTTCGACGAGAAGGACTTTCTTAGTTTATCTACAGAGACTATCATT
>NZ_JFHJ01000213.1:0-1257 GCF_003666285.1 Mesotoga sp. HF07.pep.5.2.highcov
CCTAAGGCCAAGAAGTTAGGAAGTTAAACTCACAAAGACGTTCAGGACGGTTATAATCAAAGATGATAGCATTTGACTGAGGAAAATAATTGGTCTATCTTAGAACCATTATTCAGAACCAATGAATGGAGGAGATTTTGTGAGCAATCGAGAGAGACTGGAAAAACTCAAAGACGACTGGAAGAGAGAAAGAGTCATACCTCTCCTGAAAAGGTTCCCCGAAAGAAAGAAGGAGTTCAAGACATCATTTGATGGACCGGTTGAGATTCTCTATACACCTAAAGAGACCGAAGATTACGAAGAGAAAATCGGATTCCCCGGCCAGTATCCCTTCACACGGGGAGTTCAACCAACTATGTATCGCGGAAGACTATGGACAATGAGACAGTATGCAGGCTTTGGAACAGCCGAAGAGTCTAACCAGAGATACAGGTATCTTCTCTCTCAGGGACAAACTGGCCTTTCGGTGGCATTTGATCTTCCGACTCAGATTGGATACGACTCAGATGACCCGATGTCGGAAGGCGAAGTAGGAAGGGTTGGAGTCGCGATTGACTCGCTTGAGGACATGGAGACACTTTTTGAAGGAATTCCCCTCGAAAGAGTCAGTACTTCTATGACTATCAACTCCACAGCTGCGATTCTTCTTGCGATGTACATCGCCGTTGGCGAAAAACAAGGTGTGGATCCTTCAAAGCTGACAGGAACGATTCAAAACGATATTCTCAAAGAGTACATAGCCAGGGGAACCTACATTTTTCCACCAGATTCATCTATGAGGTTGATCACAGACATCTTCGAATACTGCTCAAAGAACCTCCCCGATTTCAATACTATAAGCATTAGCGGATATCACATAAGAGAGGCCGGAGCCAATTCAGTCCAGGAGATCGCCTTCACTTTGGCTGACGGTATTGCCTACGTGCAAGCGGCCATAGATGCTGGACTCGATCCAAATGTTTTTGGAAAGAGATTGTCCTTCTTCTTCAACTCACATAATGGGTTCCTTGAGGAGATAGCGAAATTCAGAGCAGCGAGAAGACTTTGGGCCAGAATTATGAAAGAAAGATTCGGTGTAACTGATGAAAAGGCAATGATGCTGAGATTCCACACTCAGACTGGAGGATCCACTCTGACCGCCCAGCAACCCATGAACAATATTGTAAGAGTGGCATTTCAGGCATTAGCGGCCGTTCTTGGAGGCACTCAATCACTTCACACAAATTCATTCGACGAGGCTCTCGGTTTGCCAACAGA
>NZ_JFHJ01000318.1:0-1404 GCF_003666285.1 Mesotoga sp. HF07.pep.5.2.highcov
ACCGGAAACAGCTCCCGCATTTAAATTATTGTCCATTATCGCAGCATCCATTTCGATATCGCCGCGATAAGTAAGCACCGA
Organism: Mesotoga sp. HF07.pep.5.2.highcov; assembly: GCF_003666285.1. Taxonomy (NCBI): domain Bacteria; kingdom Thermotogati; phylum Thermotogota; class Thermotogae; order Kosmotogales; family Kosmotogaceae; genus Mesotoga; species Mesotoga sp. HF07.pep.5.2.highcov. Next base: position 82 of record NZ_JFHJ01000318.1, read on the forward strand.
TCCCCTGCCACAGTTGAAGGTCGGGTCCTCTTCCATCACGGACACGGCGGTAACAACGGCTTCTTCTGCGCTGTTTATCTTCTCGAGAGTTAGAAATCCTTGCCTGACTGCCTCTTCGATTCCCCTTCTGTGTTCATCGGCGTCAGTTACGCTCTTGAAACTTCCGGTACCGCCGTGCACAATGATGGCCTTCATACAAACACCTCGTTTCAAGCAAAAGAATCTTCCTTGATTAAAACTAGAACACTCCTCTCAAAAAAAAGAACTCAGATGCCACAGCGGGCTAAATCAATTCCCCTCTTCGATTCCCTTAATCTTCTTTTCAGTAATTAGATGCATTCACGAGCAAACGATGAATCTACTTGTTCTTGCCGTCAATCTTTATTGCTTTGTATCCTCTCTCCTCTACCTCAAACAGCCTTTTCATCTCCTCCATACCGGTCTTCTTTTCGCTTAGGATGATGAAGTTACCTATCATTTCCGCGACCGCTATGGGACCAACGAAGGAGTTTCCAAAGAGAAGTGAATTGTTCTCACACAGAATCGACGAATAGGCTTTCGAGTAGACCGGACAGTCAACGGAATCTGTAACGAGAAGAGTCCTCACATTTCTCTCCAGTGCAAAGTCGACCATGTATTCCACTTCTTTTGAATATGGAGGAAAGGTCATCACTATCAAAGCGTCATTTCTTTCCATGAGCTTTATTTTGAAGGAAAAGTCGGAGACCGATCCAGAAAGCAACCAGGTTGGCTTCCGCTGAAGAACGGAGATTGTGTACCGCATCAGCGAGACCACGTGTTTTGTTGCGCCGAAGCCCCCAAAATAGATGTTACTGGCTGCTCTAATAGTGTCGATCCATTTGTGAAGTTCCTCTTCTCCGATCCCGGATAAAGTATTCTTAAGGTTGTTGATCTCATTCTGTCTGAGCAATTTTAGCTGGTTTTCCACCGGGGCCCTGTCAAGTTCTGTCGTCGCGATCTTCTCATAGGGTAAAAGTTTTTTCCTGAGTTCATGCTGGATAGTCTTCTTCAGTTCATTGAATCCCGAGAAACCGAGACGTCTCGAGAATCGGACTACAGAAGCCTTGCTCGCACCGGCCATTGAGCTCAGTTCTTCAATAGACATGAACCCTACCTGAGAGTATTCTTTGAGAATGAAGGTTGCTATCCTTTTGTATGCAGGCGATAAGTCATCTTTGATTTTCGTTATCTCTTCGGATACCATTCCCATCAACCTTTCGGCAAGAAATTAGTTAATTATCTGACTCATGAAACTATCTTTTCATAATGATAGCATATTGAAACTATGTTTTCATAACAGCA